>NZ_JAQZRK010000029.1:0-61052 GCF_028737495.1 Enterobacter cloacae complex sp. 2022EL-00981 | reverse complement strand
GCTGATAATCGGAGCAATGATGCGTAAGCTGGCGCAGGTGGCGTATGGCGTCCTGAAATCAGGACGCCCGTTCGATGCCACACTGCACGAGAAAAATGCTTGCGTGGCATAACAGTATCTACAAAACTATTTTAAGAACGTCACCGCTTTATCCGGGAAATCCGTAAACAACCCGTCTACGTCCGCCTGCTTATACAACACCTCGTAAAGCTGATTCACGTCCGTGGCGTACGGCGGTAACTGGTCTGCGCGCACCGTATACGGATGCACCTGCATCTTGCTGGCGTGTGCCTCTTTTACCATCGCCGTCAGCTTCACGTGGCCCGGGGTTGAACCTTCCGCCACCAGCATGTGGTAATCCGGCCCGATCCCGTCGGCGTACTGCGCGATCTGCTTCATGGCGCCCGGTTTGAACATCCAGTCATAGTTGTAGTTTACCCACTTGCCGTCTGCCTGCTTCTCCTGGGTTTCGTTCCAGTCGGTATAGGCAATCAGCTGGACCAGATTGAGATCCATCCCCATCTTTGGCTCCAGCTCGGTTTTGATGCGCTTCAGTTCCGCGGCGTCAAAACACTGGAGATAAACTTTGTCCTTCTTGCTGGTGTAGCCGTACTGCTTCAGCACCTCCAGCGTCTTCGCGGCAATATCCTTCCCTTCCTGGTGATGGAACCAAGGGGCTTTAATTTCCGGATAGATACCGATATTTTTGCCCGTCGAGTGGTTCAGCCCCTGAACAAACTCAATCTCTTCCTGGAAGGTATGGATACGGAAGTCAGATTTACCCATCGGGAAACGTCCCGGATAAACCTGCACCTTCTTGCCGTTTTCAATCTCGAAGCCTTCGGTAAACTTCAGAGAGCGGATTTCATCCAGAGTAAAATCGATGGCGTAAAAACGACCATCTTTACGGGCGCGGTCCGGGAAACGCTCCGCCACATCGGTCACGCGATCAAGATAGTGGTCATGCAGGACGACCAGCTGGTCGTCCTTTGTCATCACCAGATCCTGCTCAAGATAATCGGCCCCCTGCGCGTAGGCCATCGCTTTCGCCGGCAGCGTATGCTCCGGCAGATAGCCGCTTGCGCCGCGATGGGCAATAACGATTTTATCCGCCGCCAGTGCGGAGCCGGTCATCAGGCCCGCCAGCAGCAGACCGGTCGCTAATTGAGTTAATTTCATGGCAATGCTCCTTATTGACGACGCGCCAGCACGTCCGCGTGGTGACGTTTTTCACCGATCATCACAACAATCAGCAGCAGTACCGCCAGCACGCTGCCGCCGATCATCACCATAAAGCCGCCGTCCCAGCCGAAGAAGTCAACGGTATAGCCCACGATGGCGCTCGCCGCGACCGAACCGACCAGGTAGCCAAACAGACCGGTAAAGCCTGCCGCCGTACCGGCTGCTTTTTTCGGTGCCAGTTCCAGCGCATGCAGACCGATCAGCATAACAGGACCATAAATCAGGAAGCCGATGACGATCATACAGGTCATATCCACGCCCGGGTTACCCGGCGGGTTGAGCCAGTAGACGACGGTGGCAATGGTCACGAGCGTCATAAAGAAGACGCCCGTTGCGCCACGGTTGCCCTTAAATACTTTGTCCGACATCCAGCCGCAAATCAGCGTCCCCGGGATCCCCGCGTATTCGTAGAGGAAGTAGGCCCAGGAGGATTTATCCAGCGCGAAATGCTTCACCTCTTTCAGGTAGGTCGGTGACCAGTCGAGGATGCCGTAGCGCAGCAGGTAAACAAACACGTTCGCAACCGCGATGTACCACAGCAGTTTGTTTGGCAACACGTACTTCATGAAGATCTGCTTTGCCGTCAGCTCTTCTTCGTGCTTCTCGCTGTAATCATCCGGATAGTCGTTTTTGTACTCCTCAATCGGCGGCAGGCCGCAGGACTGCGGTGTATCGCGCATCAGCGCAAAGGCGATAATCGCCACCAGAATGGCGCCAAAGGCAGGCATATAGAGCGCAGCGTGCCAGTCGTTAAACCAGGCCATCCCCAGCAGGAACAGCAGAGGCGGAATGCCACCACCCACGTTATGCGCGCAGTTCCACACCGATACGATGCCGCCACGCTCCTTTTGCGACCACCAGTGCACCATGGTACGACCGCATGGCGGCCATCCCATCCCCTGGAACCAGCCGCACAGGAACAACAGCACAAACATAATGGCGATGCTGGACGTTGCCCATGGCACAAAGCCCATAAACAGCATCACCGCCGCCGCCAGGATCAGACCGGCTGGCAGGAACACGCGCGGATTCGAGCGATCCGACACCGATCCCATGATGAATTTCGAAAAGCCGTAGGCGATGGAGATCCCCGACAGCGCGAACCCGAGATCGCCACGCGAAAAGCCCTGCTCAACCAGATAAGGCATGGCGAGGGCAAAGTTTTTACGCACAAGGTAATACGCCGCATACCCGAAGAAGATCCCCAGGAAGATTTGCCAGCGCAGGCGGCGGTAAAGCGGATCTATTTCTGCCTCAGGCAGACGCGCCCGGTGCGGCGCAGGTTTAAAGATACTGAGCATGACAGCCTCCGTGGCCATGTATTGAATTTACAGGGGTTTAACTGCCCCAAACTCCAGCAAGGCGGGGATGTTAAGAAATCACGGTGATTGTTACTGTGAATCAACGCACAAATTGTTACAGAAATATGACAACATGCGCAAAAAAGCGCATGGAATCACGTTTCACTTTCGAATTTCGCTCGTTTGTGTTCGAAATCAAACAAACCACAGTTTTCATGTGGCTAAATGATAAAAAACGAACACAGAGGGATGACAATGACAATTCACGATCCACGCTACAGCGATGTGATTATCATTGGCGGGGGCGCGACCGGCGCTGGCATCGCACGCGACTGTGCGCTCAGAGGGCTGAGCGTCACGCTCCTGGAGCGCCATGATATTGCGACCGGCGCTACCGGACGCAATCATGGCCTGCTGCACAGCGGCGCCCGCTACGCCGTTACCGACGGCGAATCGGCACGCGAATGTATCGCCGAAAATCAGATCCTGCGACGTATCGCCCGCCACTGTATTGAACCGACCGACGGCCTGTTTATTACGCTTCCCGAAGACGATCTCGCCTTTCAGTCAACTTTCATTACCGCCTGCCAGGCCGCGGGAATTCAGGCGCAAGCCATTGACCCGGCCCTCGCTCGCCGCATCGAACCTTCGGTTAATCCGGCACTGACGGGTACAGTAAAAGTCCCGGACGGCACCGTGGATCCGTTTCGTCTGACGGCGGCCAACATGCTGGACGCCCGCGAGCACAGCGCGCGGATCCTGACCGGTCATCAGGTCATCGGGCTTATCCGTGAGGGGCATCGCATCGTAGGCGTGCGGGTCCTGGATACGCAGTACAACGAACACAGCGAGCTGTATGCCGCCGTGGTGGTCAACGCGGCGGGGATCTGGGGGCAACGCATCGCAGAATACGCCGATTTATCTGTGCGCATGTTCCCGGCCAAAGGCTCGCTGCTGATCCTTGACCACCGCATTAATAACCATGTCATCAACCGCTGCCGTAAACCGTCTGACGCAGACATCCTTGTCCCCGGCGATACCATTTCGTTAATCGGGACCACCTCCACCCATGTTGACTACAGCGAGATTGACTACAATCGGGTCACCGCAGAAGAGGTCGACATCCTGCTGCGCGAAGGAGAAAAACTGGCGCCGGTGATGGCCCAGACTCGCATCCTGCGCGCCTATGCGGGTGTGCGTCCGCTTGTCGCCAGCGATAACGACCCGAGCGGACGCAATGTCAGCCGCGGCATTGTGCTGCTTGACCATGCCGAGCGCGACGGGCTGGACGGCTTCATCACCATCACCGGCGGTAAATTGATGACCTACCGCCTGATGGCCGAATGGGCGACGGATGCTGTCTGCCGCAAACTGGGCAATAGCGAACCGTGCGTGACCGCAGAACAGCCCCTGCCCGGCTCGCGCCAGTCCACCGAGAAAACGCTGCAAAAAATTATCTCCCTGCCTGCCCCCCTGCGTGGTTCGGCTGTCTATCGCCATGGCGACAGAACACCGGTCTGGCTGGGTGAAGGGCGGCTGAGCCGCAGTCTGGTATGCGAGTGCGAGGCCGTTACCGCCGGGGAAGTGCAATACGCGGTGGAGAATCTGACGGTGAATAGCCTGCTCGATCTCCGCCGCCGCACCCGTGTCGGGATGGGTACCTGTCAGGGGGAGCTGTGTGCCTGCCGTGCCGCCGGGCTGCTGCAGCGTTTTCATACCACCACCGCCACCCAGTCGCTCGATCAGCTCAGCGATTTTCTGAACGAGCGCTGGAAAGGCATTCAGCCTGTCGCCTGGGGCGATGCCCTGCGTGAAAGCGAATTTACCCGCTGGGTGTACCAGGGGCTTTGCGGTCTTGAGAAGGAGCAACGCGATGAAATTTGATACGGTGATCGTCGGCGGCGGGCTGGCGGGTCTGCTCTGCGGCATCAAACTCACGAAGCAGGGACTGCGCTGCGCCATTATCACCCGGGGCCAGAGCGCCCTGCACTTCTCGTCGGGCTCGCTGGATCTGGTGGACGAAACGTACCGCGAAAAACTGCCGGCAGAGCATCCTTATCACCTGACTGGCGTGCAGCACATTGACCGCTTTGCCCTGGAGACCGAAGCGCTGCTGGCTGATTGCGGCGCACGTATGCAGGGGAGCGCCAGGCAAAATCACGCGCGCGTCACGCCGCTTGGCACCCTGCGTTCCGCCTGGCTCAGCCCGGAGGAGGTGCCCGTTGCCCCGTTCAAGGCCACGCGCGTGCGGGTGGTGGGCATTAGCGGTTTTCTGGATTTTCAGCCCCATCTGGCAGCGGCCTCGCTCAGTCGCCAGGGGGTCAACGCTGAAACGGCAGAGATTGACCTTCCTGAGCTGGATGTCCTGCGCGACAACCCCAGCGAGTTCCGCGCGGTGAATATTGCCCGTTTGCTCGATAACGAAGAGAAATGGCCGCTGCTGTATGAGGCGCTCAAACCGCTTGCAGAGGGATGCGATGCGCTGTTTATGCCCGCCTGCTTTGGCTTGCAGGACAACCGGCTGTGGCGCTGGCTGTCCGACCGCCTGCCCTGCTCGCTCGGCCTGCTGCCAACGCTTCCTCCGTCGGTGCCCGGCATTCGCCTGCATACCCAGCTTCAGCGCCAGTTTGTGGCCCAGGGAGGCGTGTGGATGGGGGGTGATGAAGTGAAAAAAATCACCCTGAATGACGGCTCGGTGAGCGAAATCTGGACCCGCAACCACGACGATATTCCGCTTCGTACGCGTTACGCGGTGCTGGCAAGCGGCAGTTTCTTCAGCAACGGTCTGCTGAGCAGCCGGGACGGCATTCGCGAGGCGATTATGGGGCTGGACGTCCGCCAGAGCGCCTCTCGCGCGGACTGGTATCAGAGCGATTTCTTTGCCCCGCAGCCGTGGCAGCAGTTCGGCGTAATTGTGGATAACCAGCTGCATCCGCAACTTTCAGGAAAGTCAGTACCGAATCTCTACGCCATCGGCTCGCTTTTGGGCGGATACGATCCTATCGCCCAGGGCTGCGGCGGCGGCGTCTGCGCCATAACGGCGCTCTATGTGGCAGAGCAGATTTGCCAGCGCACGGAGGCTGAACAATGAACGATACCCGCTTTGAAAGCTGCATCAAATGCACGGTCTGCACCACCGTCTGCCCGGTCAGCGGCGTTAACCCGCGCTATCCCGGGCCGAAACAGGCCGGGCCGGACGGCGAGCGCCTTCGTCTGAAGGACGGCGCGCTGTACGATGACGCGCTGAAATACTGCATCAACTGCAAACGTTGTGAAGTCGCCTGTCCGTCGGATGTGAAAATCGGCGACATTATTCAGCGCGCCCGGGCACGCTATAGCACGCAAAAACCGTCGCTGCGCGATGCCATTCTTAGCCATACCGATCTGATGGGCAGCGTCTCCACGCCGTTTGCCCCGCTGGTGAACGCCGCGACCTCGCTGAAACCGGTGCGCCAGCTGCTGGATGCCACGCTTAAGATCGACCATCACCGCAGTTTGCCCAAATATTCCCACGGCACCTTCCGCCGCTGGTACAAATCCGTAGCGGCAGACCAGGCGCGGTATGCCGACCAGGTCGCGTTCTTCCATGGCTGCTACGTGAATTACAACCATCCGCAACTGGGTAAAGATCTGCTGAAAGTGCTGAACGCCATGGGTACAGGCGTGCAGTTACTGAACAAGGAGAAATGCTGCGGCGTGCCGCTGATCGCCAACGGGTTTACCGATAAAGCGCGCAAACAGGCCAGAAGCAACGTCTCGTCGCTGCGCGAGGCCATCGTCGATAAAGGCATTCCGGTGCTGGCCACCTCCTCGACCTGTACCTTCACGCTGCGCGATGAGTATCCGCACCTGCTGGACGTGGACAATACCGGCCTGCGCGAACATATCGAGCTGGCAACCCGTTTCCTGTGGCGCAAGCTGGACAGCGGGCAGACGCTACCGCTGAAAAATTTACCCCTGAAAGTGGTCTACCACACGCCGTGCCATATGGAAAAAATGGGCTGGGCGCTTTACACGCTGGAACTGTTGCGGTTAATTCCAGGGCTGGAGCTGACGGTGCTGGATTCGCGCTGCTGCGGCATTGCGGGGACGTACGGCTTTAAGCGTGAAAATTACGAAACATCACAGGCAATTGGCGCGCCGCTGTTCCGCCAGATTGAAGAGAGCGGCGCGGATATCGTGGTGACCGACTGCGAAACCTGCAAGTGGCAGATAGAGATGTCCACCAGCAAGCGCTGCGAGCATCCGATCACGTTGCTGGCGAAGGCCCTGGGTTAGGTATCGCCGGGGCCGCCGCCCCGGCAAACCGGTCACTCAACGAACAGCGATTCCACCACGTTGATCCAGCCGTGCTCGCTGGCTACCTCTTTACCTGCCAGCCAGCGACGCAGCATGTTCAGCGCCATCATGGCGCAGACGTCCTGACGCACCGCCAGGCTGTGGCGGGTGATACTCATTTTGACTCTTAAGGCATGCGTCCCTTCCGGCGTAGCCAGCGCAAAGTTGAGATATTCCTCATCCATACCCCCGACAAACAGCGCCAGCCCGGCAAAATGGTTGACCCGGCGTTCTGACGCCCAGCGCGCCGTCTGCGCCAGCGTCTCCTGCTGGAACGGCACCACCTCGCTGGCCAGCAGCGGAGCATTAACGCGCGACAGTTGCAGCGCCAGCAGGCCGCCGGTGAACTGCTCGCTGAGGGTGACGCTCAGCTGGCGCGACTGCAGATGCTTCGCAATCTGCGCCGGTAGCCCTTCCGTGCCCTCGAAAATCAGACTTTCGCCCGCCACGCGCTGCACTTCCGGCCAGAGCGCCAGCATCGCCGCTTTCTGCGTGGCAGGCCCGGTGAGCTTGAGTTCAATGATCGGCATGGAAGAGCGATAGCCCATGGATACCCCCGGCGGCAGCGGCAGGTGATCGAGGCTCTGCGCCAGATCGCTTTCCGAACGGCCAAAGGTGGTCAGGCGCAGGCAGACTGGCGGTTCAGGCAGGGTAAAACGTTGGCGAAGGCGCGGCAGGATCTGCTGTTCGACCATCACCTTAAATTCAGACGGGACACCCGGCGTGAAGAACATCAGGCAGCGGTTCAGTTGAACGGCGAAACCGCAGGCAGTACCCACCGGGTTATCGACCAGTTCGGCGCTGGCCGGGATTTCAGCCTGTTTGCGGTTGCTGGGTGCCATCACGCGGCCACGTTCGGAGAAGAAACGCTCCATGTGGGCCAGCCACTCCTCGTGCAACACCAGCCCTTCGCCTTTGGCGGTCGCGGCAGCCAGCGCGCTGAGATCGTCGCTGGTAGGGCCGAGCCCACCGTTCACAATCAGCACGTCGCAGTGTTCGCTACGCTCGCGCAGAACGGTCACCAGCGACTCAAGACTGTCGCCTACGGTATTGCGGCGCGTTAACGGTAATCCTTGCTCAAAGAAAAGATCGGCAAGCCAGGCAGCATTGGTATCAATAATCTGTCCATGCAGCACTTCGTCGCCGGTGGATAACATCTCCACGTTAATCATTGTGTTCTCCCGCTTATATGGTGAAAACACTATAGCGCAATCACCGGCATGGAGAGGAGAGAAACTGGCGCGACGGACGCCGCGCCGGAGGAGTTAGAAGCCTGCGCTGACGCCCACGTACGGGCCGTCAGCCAGCGCGTTGTCGCGGTTGCCGTCTTTGCCCGCCAGGTTCAGATAACGATAACCCGCTTCAATGGTAATTGGGCGCATGATGGTCCAGCGCGCACCCGCGTTGGCTTCTTCATAGCTGTCGATACCGCTGGAGAGGGAGTCCGGAGAGTAGTAGTACTCACCAAACAGGCCGAAGCTGTCGCCAATTTTCCACTGCAGACCGCCGCCCACCGCTGCCGCGTACCCTTCGTCGCCGTCGTTCGGGTTGGTGTAGATGCCTTTACCGCCGACGGTGGCCAGGAACGGGCCAAGAGGAATATTCAGACCCAGGCCGAGGCTTGCCGCATCGCCATCGTCGTCGTTATGCGTCCAGCCGCCGGTCATCGCCAGACCGGCGGTCTCGGTACCCAGGCCAAAGCCCAGATGGGTGTAATCCTGACCCGCTGAGCCGTTAAAGCTGATGGCGTTAGCCGCCGCCGAAACGAATATCAGGCCTAAGCCCATCAATGCCACTTTTTTCATTATCGTGTTCCCGCGCAATTTATAGAAAAGTCCCAAAAAAACCGCGAGATTTTAACCTGAGACGCCTGGCGATCAAGCACTCTGCGTGCGGCGGGCAAGTAGATTGTAACGATTTGAAACGCGCGGTTTTTTTACGTCAGCAACAGAAAGCGCATTTTTACGCTCAGCCCTCCCAGTGCCTCACTGCGGGAAAGCTGCAGGTGGCTTCGGTGAAGCCGGGCGATATCGCTCGCCAGCGCCAGACCGATACCCGATCCGCTGGCGTCCCCGACGTTGTCCAGCCGATGGAAAGGCAGTACTGCCTGATGAATCTGGCTGTCTTCGATGCCGGGCCCGCTATCCTCCACGCTGAGCTCAACGCCGCCCGCGTCGGTGTGCAGGAACACGGTGACGATGCCTCCTGCCGGGGTGTACTTGATCGCGTTCTCAAGCAGGTTGGCGCACAGCTCCCCCAGCAGCACCTCATCACCGTCTATCAAGACGGGTTGCTGAATGCCGTCATAACCCAAATCGATCGCCTTGCTGCGCGCCTGCGTCAGTCTGGAGAAACAGCAGTTCTGCACCACCTGAACCAGGTCCACCGGCGCAAACTGGCGATCCCCCTGCTCTTTGCGCCTCACCGTGGAGAGTTGCAGCAGCCGTTCGGTGAGGACGATGGTGTTATCCAGCGTCACGTTCATGGCGCGTAAACTCTCCTGCCACAGGGCCGGATCGTTTCGCGTCAGGGCAACGGAAACCTGGGTTTTGAGCACCGCCAGCGGCGTTTTGAGCTGATGAGACGCATCGGCGTTGAAGCGCTCCTGGCGGGAAAGCACGCCGCGTAACCTGTCGATATAACGGTTAAAAGCCACGATCAGCAGCCGCGTTTCCGACCAGGGCAGCAATTCCGGCAGCGGGGCCAGCAGCCCAGGCTCACGGCGCACCATCAGCGAGGAGAGCTGACGCATCGGGCGCAGCACGCGGCGCAGCAGCCAGGCGGTTAAGACCAGCGTCAGCAGCACCAGCAATCCCTGCGAAACGAGCGATGAAAACAGAAGCTGAGTGGCGAGATAGCGCCGCGACTGCAAGGTTTCGGCGACGTAGATCTCCGCCATACCGGAAACATTGTCTTCGTTAACTGGCTGGAGAAGCTTCGCCACGCGGATCGCCTGGCCGCGATACTCGGTATGATAAAACCAGGCCAGCGCGGGATAGTGCGTGGTGCGCGACGTGGAGGGGGGCATGTTCGGCAGATCGTCATAGCCGGAGATCACCCGCCCCTCCGGGTCAACCACCTTGTAATAGAGACGATCGTTCATGTTCAGCTCAAAGCTGTCGAGCACCACCCAGGGAACATCAACCAGCAGCTTGCCGTTGTGCACCTCCAGCCGCTCAGAGACGGTACGCGCCGAAGATAACAGCGTGCGGTCGTACGCCTGGGTCGCCGCCTGCAGGGCGCTGACGTAACTGTTAAAAGCCGATAATCCCCACAACAGCAGCAGCGGCAGGCCGAGAAAAAGCAGCAGTTGCAGATAAAGCGACTGAGGCTTAACCCACTTCATCGCCGCACTCCAGCACATAGCCCAGTCCGCGCAGGGTGGTGATCCGCACGCCGCTGCTGCTCAGCTTTTTGCGCAGGCGATGAATGTAAAGATCGAGACTCTCCGGGCTGACGTCGTCGTTCAGGCTAAACACCTGATCGAACAACTGCTGCCGGGAAACGGGGCGGGTGCGACGATGCATCAGCACCTTCAGCAGCGACAGTTCGCGCGGGGTGAGCGAGAGCGGCTCGTCGCGCAGCAGGAAAAAACCGTCGTCGTCATACTCCAGCTCCCCAAGGCGCTGGCGTTCCTGGGTTCTCCCCTCGCTTCTGCGCAGCAGGGCGCGAAGCCTGGCGTCCAGCTCCTCCAGCTCAAACGGTTTTGGCAGATAATCATCCGCCCCGGCGTTCAGGCCTTTTACCCGATCAGCCACGTTGCTGCGTGCGGTGAGAAACAGCACCGGCAAGGTCTGGCCGCGTTTACGTAAACGGTGCACCACCTCCAGGCCGTCAAAACCGGGCATACCGATGTCCAGTATCGCTACCGCGTAGTTTTCCCCCTGCAGCAGATGATCGGCCGCGCGCCCGTCAGAAACGCAGTCTACGGCAAAGCCCTCCTGCACCAGCGCTTTCTCCAGCCAGTGAGCCAGCTCACGATTATCTTCCGCCAGTAAGAGACGCATATCACATCCTGTAAAGTTGGTGTCGCGTTGAAAGGGAAATGAAAGGTTATTGTTTTAACAATCACGCAACAGAACCGCTACAAGGTGGTTCACATAATCAGAAAAAAACCCGTACCCGTACCCCCGGATCGCCGGCGTGAGAATAAACGATGAAAAAACAATTACTTTCAACGATTGCTGCAAGCGTTTTAATGTTGAGTGCCTCTGTTGTCCAGGCGCAGGACGCCCCGTCCCGCACCGAATGTATCGCTCCGGCCAAACCGGGCGGCGGTTTCGATCTCACCTGTAAGTTGATTCAGGTCAGCCTGCTGGAGACGAAGGCCATTGAAAAACCGATGCGCGTGACCTACATGCCAGGCGGCGTGGGCGCGGTGGCCTATAACGCGATTGTCGCGCAACGTCCGGCGGAAGCCGGCACGGTGGTGGCCTTCTCCGGCGGCTCGCTGCTTAACCTCTCTCAGGGCAAGTTTGGCCGCTACGGCGTGGATGACGTGCGCTGGCTGGCCACCGTCGGTACCGACTACGGCATGATTGCCGTGCGTGCAGATTCCCCGTGGAAATCCCTGAAAGATTTGCTCACCGCCATGGAAAAAGACCCCAACAGCGTGGTGATTGGCGCAGGCGCCTCCATCGGCAGCCAGGACTGGATGAAAGCCGCCCTGCTGGCGCAGCAGGCGAAAGTGGATCCGCACAAAATGCGTTACGTGGCGTTTGAGGGCGGCGGTGAACCGGTGACGGCGCTGATGGGCAACCACGTGCAGGCAGTTTCCGGTGATCTTAGTGAAATGGTGCCTTACCTGAGCGGCGATAAAATCCGCGTGCTGGCGGTCTTCTCCGAAAACCGTCTGCCGGGACAGCTGGCAAATGTGCCGACTGCAAAAGAGCAGGGTTATGACCTCGTCTGGCCGATTATCCGCGGCTTCTTTGTCGGGCCAAAAGTGACCGATGCCGAATACCAGTGGTGGGTCGACACCTTTAACAAATTGCAGCAGACAGACGAATTTAAAAAGCAACGCGATCTGCGCGGGCTGTTTGAGTTCAACCTGAACGGCAAGCAGCTGGACGAGTATGTCAAAAAACAGGTGAATGACTACCGCGAGAAAGCAAAAGCGTTTGGCCTGGCCAAATAACCGGAGGCGCTATGAGCGATCGCATTTTTGCCGGGATCTGGTTGTTGCTCTGTATTGGCGGGATGTTCGTCGCCTGGCAGATCCACAGCGAATACAGCTATGAACCCGTGGGGCCCCGCCCCTTTCCAATGGGCATTGTCGGCCTGATGCTGCTTTGCTCGGTGGCCATGCTGTTACGCCACCCGGATACCGTAGAGTGGCCGCCTAAGCGCATTTTGCAGCGGCTGCTGGTGATGGTCATTGTGCTGCTGATGTATGCCTGGGGCTTTGAATGGCTCGGCTTCCCGGTGGCGACCGCCATCCTGACGATGGTGATCGGCACGCTGTTTAACGCCAGTCTGCCTGCGGCGGGGATCTCGGGCGTGGTGATGGGCATTTTCCTGTGGTACGCCTTTGACCGCCTGCTGGATGTGACGTTGCCGCTTGGCGCCTGGCTTAATTAACGGAGCACGCTATGGATACCTGGATTTACCTCTCACAGGGGTTCGCTGTGGCGATGACCCCGGAAAACCTGGTGATCGCCCTGATCGGCTGCTTCGTCGGGACGATCGTCGGTCTGTTGCCTGGGCTTGGGCCCATCAACGGGGTCGCTATTTTGCTCCCGCTGGCGTTTGCCCTGCATCTGCCTGCGGAATCAGCGCTGATCCTGCTGGCGACGGTCTACATCGGCTGTGAATATGGCGGCCGAATCTCATCAATACTGCTCAACGTGCCCGGAGATGCGGCGGCCATTATGACCGCGCTGGATGGTTACCCGATGGCGCGGCAGGGGCGCGGCGGCGTGGCGCTGTCTATTTCCGCCGTCAGTTCGTTCTTTGGCTCGCTGATTGCCATTGGCGGCATCATTCTGTTTGCGCCTGCGCTGGCCCAGTGGTCGCTGGCGTTTGGTCCGGCAGAGTATTTTGCCCTGATGGTCTTCGCCATTGCCTGTCTCGGCAGCATGATGGCGCAAAACCCACTGAAATCGTTTTTGTCTGCGCTGATTGGCTTAGGGTTAGCCACCGTCGGCGTGGATGCCAACACCGGGGTCTATCGCTTTACCTTCGACAGCGTTCACCTGTCCGACGGCGTGCAGTTTATCGTGGTCGTGATTGGTCTGTTCTCTGTCTCTGAGATCTTACTGATGCTGGAACATACCAGCAGCGGGCAGACGCTGGTGCGTAAAACCGGCCGGATGCTCTTTAACGCCAAAGAGGGCGCGCAGTGTATCGGTGCCACGCTGCGTTCGTCGGTGATCGGTTTCTTCGTCGGTATTCTGCCGGGCGCCGGGGCGACCATCGCCAGCGCCATCACCTACATGACGGAGAAAAAAATCAGCGGGAACAGCGACAGCTTTGGTAAAGGCGATATTCGCGGCGTCGCCGCACCCGAAGCGGCCAACAATGCCTCGGCCTGTGGCTCGTTTATTCCCATGCTGACGCTCGGCGTGCCCGGCTCCGGTACCACGGCGGTGATGATGGGGGCGCTGACGCTCTATAACATCACGCCAGGACCGGCGATGTTCACCGAACAGCCGGATATCGTCTGGGGGCTGATTGCGGCACTGCTGATTGCCAACGTGATGTTGCTGGTCATGAACATCCCGCTGATTGGCCTGTTCACCCGTATGCTGACCATTCCGCTGTGGTTCCTGGTACCCGCAATCGCAGCCGTCTCGGCGGTGGGGGTGTATGCGGTACACAGCACCACCTTCGACCTGATTCTGATGGTGGTGCTGGGGGTGTTCGGCTACATCTTGCGTAAAATGCACTTCCCGATGTCGCCGCTGATTCTGGGCTTTGTGCTGGGTGAGATGCTGGAACAGAACCTGCGCCGCGCCCTGTCCATTAGCAATGGCGATGTCGCCATTCTGTGGGACAGCAATGTGACGAAGATCCTGCTGGCGCTGGCTATTGTGGTGTTGGTCGTGCCACCGGTGCTGCGCCTGCTGCGTCGTCAGCGTAAGCCGCAGCCCGATATCGGCTAATTAACCTGACAGCTGGGCATTCACCCACTGTTTTAACGCCTGGCGGGAGATCTTAATCCCGCCATTTTTTAACTCCGCAGGCAGTACCAGCCAGTGCACGGGCTGCTCAAATCGCGCCAGTTTGCCCTGTACCCATTCCGGCAAGCGGGTGATATCCGTTCCCGGTTCACACTCCACCACCGCTACCGGACGCTGACCAAATTCGGCGTCATTCAACGGAACAATGAAAACCTGGCTGATGTGCGGATGGGTCGCGATTATCCGCTCAAGACTCTCCGGCTGAATGCCCTCGCCTCCGCTGAAAAAGAGGTTATCCATCCGACCGAGGATCGTCAGGCGACCGTCATGCAGTTCGCCGCGATCGCGGGTGGCAAACCAGCCCTCTGAATTCGTGAGCGGCAGCAACGCGCCGTCGCTCCAGTAGCCTGAGGCCATGCTTTGCGCCTTGATCCACACTTCACCGTTAACGACCTGAACCTCCCTGCCCGGCAATGCGCTGCCCACGTCCGGCTCACCGTCAGCCTCTTTCGCGCAGACGGTAGAGGCAAACTCCGTCAGGCCATAGCCACAAAACGTAGAAATACCCTGCGCGCGCGCCTGTTGCGTCAACTCAACGGGGATGGCGGCCCCGCCCAGCAGTACCGCTTTCAGCGCGATCCGCTGGTGGGTATTGAGCAGACGCCAGAGCTGAGTTGGCACCAGCGAGGCATGCGTACACCCCTGCAAGGCCTGCTCCAGCGGCTGCTTCTCGCGTACGGTTAAGCGCGCGCCAGCCTGCAGCCAGCGCCATAAGATCCCCTGCCCGGAGACATGAAACAGCGGCAGCGAAAGCAGCCAGTCGTCATCCTCGCCGTAGGGCATCAGCGCGAGGACGCCCTCAGCGCTGGCAAGATGCGCCCCGCAGGTATGAACGGCCGCTTTCGGCAGCCCGGTGGAACCGGAGGTGAGCGTCATTGAGGCCAGCCGCTCAGGCTGCCATGCCACGCGGTATTCGCCGGACGGAGCATGCACGCTAAGCGCGGCGAGCCCGTCATAGTGACCGTCCAGCACCAGCGCAAAACGCAGCGTCATCTGCGGAAGCAACACCTCCAGCAGGGGATGCGGGAGCTGGGGATTAACCGGAAGAATTCGCGCGCCGCACTGGAGCAGCGCCAGCCATGCCAGCAGGGTCTGCGGGTGATTATGGGCGAGCAACAGCACGCCGTCACCCGCCTCCACGCCCTGCTGATGAAACCCTGCAGCCAGATTGTCGATGCGGGTGCAGAGCTGTTGCCAGCTCAGCACCTCGTCGTTGAGACGCAGAGCCGGTTTATCAGCACGCTGCTCGCGCCAGTGCCGCCACGGCCAGTCGCTAAAACTCATTGCAACGGCTCCAGCGCCTCAACGCCCGCGCACGGCAGCACGCTCCCCGGCCACGGGCGAATGAGCTGGGTTTGCATCAGGTTTAACGTATCCAGCCCCGGGATGGTGTCGGGCGTTAACCAGGCGGCAATGCGCGCCAGCTGTGTCAGCCCAAGGCTGGATTCGATGGAGGAGCTGATCACCGCCGTCAGCCCTGCCTCATGCGCTGCCGCCACCTGTTCGCGCACCTTCGCCAGACTGCCCGTTAGCGTCGGTTTTATGACCACGGCGCTGACGCCAGGCTCGGCGCTAAAGGCAAAGTCCGCCTCGCGCAGGCTTTCATCCCAGGCGATGGCAATGCCGGTTTCTCGGGCAAAAGCGCGTGAATCCTCACGGGTTTTGCACGGCTCTTCCAGAAAAGCGATGCGGCTGCGGTACGCCGGGTTGACGTACTTCGCGAACTGCTGCGCCTTAAGCGGCGTCCAGGCGCGATTGGCATCCAGACGCAGGCGCAGATCGGGGATCGCCTCCAGCAAGAGGTTAGCGACCATGCCGTCGCGTACCGCTTCGTAAAGACCGACTTTGATTTTCGCCACTTTCTCGCCGGGCATTGCGCTGAGCAAGGCAAACAGCTCGTCCGGATCGCCCGTGCAGAGCGGCGCGGCACGGTAATCGGCCTCATCAGGCAGGCTGCCGTCGAGCTCCGCGAGCGCGCAGCTGATGCCAAACGCAGCGGAAGGGAGATCGGGCAGCGGCGGATTCAGGCCTGTACGCCATTCATCTACCCATACCATCAGCGCAGCCTGCGCCTCCTCCAGCGACTCCAGGCTAAAGCCCGGCAGAGGCGAAATCTCGCCCCAGCCCTGCCCTTCGCCCTGCTGCAGTTGCACGAAGAAGCCATCACGGGTTTTTAACCGCCGTTCACGCAGCACCACGCCCGCGTCCATCGGTATCTGCCAGCGGTATACCTGCGCGCGACGCATTACGGGTTCCGTTTGTATTTACTGAAGTCTGGCTGGCGTTTTTCGTTAAACGCGTTGCGCCCTTCCTGACCCTCTTCGGTCATGTAGAACAGCATGGTGGCGTTACCCGCCAGCTCCTGCAGACCCGCCTGACCGTCACAGTCAGCGTTCAGAGCCGCTTTCAGGCAGCGCAGCGCCATTGGGCTGTTCTGCAGCATTTCGCGACACCAGCGAACGGTCTCTTTTTCGAGATCGGCAATCGGCACCACGGTGTTAACCAGGCCCATATCCAGCGCTTCCTGGGCGTTATACTGACGGCACAGGAACCAGATTTCGCGGGCTTTTTTCTGACCGACAATGCGCGCCATGTAAGAAGCTCCCCAGCCGCCGTCAAAGGAGCCGACTTTCGGGCCCGTCTGACCGAAGATGGCGTTCTCTGCGGCAATGGTCAGATCGCACATCATGTGCAGCACGTGGCCGCCGCCGATGGAGTAGCCTGCCACCATGGCCACCACGGGTTTTGGGCATGTACGGATTTGACGCTGGAAATCAAGCACGTTCAGGTGATGGGTACCCGCATCGTCCTGGTATCCGCCATAGTCACCGCGTACTTTCTGATCGCCACCGGAGCAGAACGCTTTTTCACCTTCCCCGGTCAGGACGATAACGCCGATGTTGTCGTCATAGCGCGCATCCGCCAGGGCCTGAATCATCTCTTTTACGGTCAGGGGACGAAAGGCGTTACGCACCTGCGGACGATTAATGGTGATTTTGGCGATACCGTCAGCCGATTTGTGGTAACGAATGTCGGTGTAACCTTCGGAGCAGTCTTGCCATTCAACCGGTGCATAGAGCATGTTTTCATCAGGATAGATCATAGAGTGTCCTTTATTCGACGACGCAGTATCTGAGCCAGACTCGCGCTAACCGCCCCGGGATTTTCCCGGTGGGCGTTGTGTCCGGCGTTTGGAATGACATGGCGAACAGCGTTCAGTTCAGCGGCCAGGGCCGCGAACTTCTCGTCACGTTCGCCATAGAGATAATCAAAAGGGAAATTTCGCGCTCTGAGGGCGGCACGCAGGTCTGGTTGCACGGCGAGCGAGGTTGCCTCAAGCATCATCGCCAGGTTTGTGCCCGCGTTGCGACAGCGCAGGGCGATGAGCGCCCTGCGCTGGCTGTCCGTCAGGGAGGCAAAGACAGGCTGTTGATACCAGTCGGCAAAGACGTTTGAGAGGGGCTGCGTGCGAAAACGCTGCGCCCACAGATGGTCGGATGCTGCTCTTGCCTCTCGTGCTGCGACCCCCTTCAGGCCCGGATGTCCGCCTTCCACCATGATGCCGCAAAGCCCCTCAGGATCCTGGCAGGCATGAAACATCGCAATGCGGCCGCCAAGGGAGTACCCCACCAGCCAGTAGTTAAGTATGTTGTAACTAACAAGGGTTCGGGTAAGCACGTCACTCATATCGTCGAACCCCGTGACGGCCATACTGGCGGACCGGCCATGCCCCGGCAGGTCGAGATAAAGCCGGGGATAATCGCTGAGCGCCTCGCCGACCGTCTGCCACTCGCGGCAATCGCCAGAAAATCCATGCAAAAAGACCAGCCAGGGGTAACCTGGCTTACCGGCCTGTTGCGCGCCTGCGAGGATCACAGGTGGCTCACCTGCGCCAGCAGACTTTGCAGCTTCTGCGCACCGTCAGCCTCGTTGACGACCAGTTCAATCAGCGTTGCACCGGGCTGTCGCCAGGCGCTGCTCAGGACTGCATCCAGCGCTTCCCAGTTTTCCGGGCGGTGGTATTTCAGGTTAAACATCGCTGCGGCATGTTCAAACTGCACGTTCTGCGGCATCAGATAGAAGCGCTCGCGTTCGCTCTGCGGTGTCGGCAGCAGGGAGAAGATCTGCCCGCCGTTATTGTTGACCACAATCAGCACAAACGGCGCCGACACCTGCCGCAGCAGCGCCAGCGCATTGAGATCGTACAGCGCCGAAAGATCGCCCACGATCGCCAGCGTGGATTTCGCGCTGGCTCGCTGCACACCCGCCGCCGTGGAGATCAGCCCGTCAATGCCGCTGGCTCCCCGGTTACTGTAGACCGGATAGCCCGCAGGCAGTTTTGAGAACGCATCAATCAGACGCACCACCAGGCTGTTGCCGACAAACAGTTGCCCCTGCTCCGGCAGATACCGGTAAATACGGTGCGCCAGCTCCGCTTCACCAATTTCTTCGCATTGTGCGTCGGTCAACTCCCACGCCTGACGCGACAGCGCTGGGATCTCAACGGCCCACGGGGCGCGCTTTTCCGCCGGGTGGAGCGCCAGCCAGGTGTCAATGTCGCTCACCAGACGACGACCGCGATGGTGCGCCGGATCGAGCCGCCCTTCCAGCGGATCCACCAGCCAGTACTCTTCCGGGCTACAGGTTGCCTGCCACTGCAGTAACCGTTTGCCGGTCAGGCTTGCGCCCAGCTGAACTACAATCTGCGCCTGCGCCAGCTCAGTCACCGCTTTCGCATTCCCGAGCCAGAGATCGGCACACGGCAGCGGCTGTCCGGTCTGGGACAGCACGTCGCCAATCAGCGGCCAGCCAAGGGTGTGTGCCCATTCGGCCACCTGCCTGCCTTCGGCGGCGCTCATGCGCCCGGCAATAACCACGCCGCGTTTTTGTCGCCAGAAAAACCAGTCACGTTGCTTTGCGCTCTCAAGGTGTGTCTGCTCGCGCAGCCACGGCTTTTCGCTCTCCCACCAGTCGCCAAGCTGCTGCTGCCAGGCAAGACCGGTGTCGTCCATTTCGCCGTACAACGGCTCGGCAAACGGACAGTTAATATGTAACGCCCCGCTGCGCAATGTCTCCATGGCATGATCGACGGTCGAGACCAGCCAGCTTGCGGGAATGTCCTGCGTGGGTCGGGGTAACGAAACCGTCTGCGAAGGATGCGAGGCAAAGAGGCCCGGCTGACGAATAGCCTGGTTCGCTCCGCAGTCAATAAGCTCGGGCGGGCGATCGGCCGTCAGTAGAACCAGTTTCTCACCGGTCAGCCCGGCTTCAATAAGGGCCGGATAGAGGTTTGCCACGGCAGTACCGGAGGTGACGATCACCGCCACCGGTTCCTTGCTGACCTTTGCCAGCCCCAGAGCCAGGTGGCCCAGGCCGCGCTCGTCAAAATGGGTGTGGTGAATAAATGCCCGGTTCTCTGCTGCCGCCAGCGTCAGCGGTGTGGAGCGTGAGCCCGGCGCAATACACACATGCCTGACGCCATGGCGAGTCAGGGCTTCAAGGATCACCGTCGCCCAGCGTCGGTTAAAAGAACTTACTGACATGAGATTGTCCGGTATCAAGAATGCGACACAGTATAAATAATAGAAAAAAATAGAATTTTGATATGAATCGGGATTGCGCGAATCAGTACTAATCCTTCAGGAGCAGAGAGCGCAAGCCTGCGGCTTTATTTTCGATCTCCTGCCATTCCTGTTCCGGATCGGAACCGCTGACGATCCCCGCCCCGGCGTAAAGACGGACGGTGGCGTCATGGACGCGCGCCGAGCGCAGGGCCACGCAGAACTCGCTTTGTTCTGGCGACAGATATCCGGCGGATCCGGCATACCATTCCCGGTCGAAAGGTTCAACGCGGTGTATGAATTCGCGTGCTGGCTGGCGCGGTAACCCGGCAACCGCAGCCGTCGGCTGCAGCACATGCAGACATTGCTCATCATCCGCATGCTTGAGCTCGGTCCAGATGCAGCGGCGAAGATGCTGCACTTTGCGCAACCGCATAACCTGTGCTGGCAGGACCTCCAGCGTCCGGGTATGGTGCTGCAGCCGCTGGCAGATATCCTCTACCACCAGCATGTTTTCACGCTGGTTTTTATCATCGTTCATCAGCCAGTCGCCCAGAAGGCGGGCCTGCTTGTCATCGGGATGGCTGGCGACGGTACCGGCCAGCGCTTCGGTACGCAGCAGGTTGCCGCGCCGCCGCCACAGGCGTTCAGGTGTGGAGCCAAGAAACGCGTTGCTGGCATCGAAAACCATGCAGAAATGATAGCAGTTCAGATTCAGGGCACGGCTGGCCGCCATCAGCGCCACGGCATTCACCGGCTGACTGAACTGCAGATCGGTTGCCCGGGCGAGCACCACCTTTTCGACTTCGCCGCGCGCAATGGTCTCTGTCGCCTGACGGATAAGGCGCAGCCATTCCGGTTTTTGCGGCTGATGGGTCTCCTGCACTACCTGGGCGGAGAGCGGGCGGATTGGGCGGGCATCGCGAAGCTGCTGTAAGAACGCCAGCGCCGCGTCGGCATCCTCCTGAAGGGAACGGTCACTCCACAGCTGCAGACGCAACGTGGCGGTCCCGGCAGAACGTCGCCACAGCAGGCGGGGTAAAAAGAGACTGCCCTGCTCCGGGGTGAAGGCATTCAGGCCGCAGATCCGCGTGTCGTTCGCTACAGGCTGTTGCTGTAAAAACTGCGAAGCCTGAGCCAGAGAGGAAAAATGGATCACGGCGCCCAGCGCAGCCAGCTCTTCATCACCGTTACGCTGCTGCCAGTAAAACTGGGGAAACAGGCACTGAGCACCAAGCCAGGCGAGAGGGTCGAAAGCGTCGTTTAACGGGAAAGAGACGTCGACGTGACGTAAGCCGGGTGTAGCGGGTAACGCTTGCGCAAGCTGAGTACGCAGACGTTCCAGCGCGTTGGAAATCGAATGCACGCGAACCTCTCCCTGTAAAAACGCTTAGTATACGGGGTACCATCAGAAATATCAGTACCCACGTATAGGGAGGGGTTAAGCGTCCGATTCAGGGGTTAACGACGGGCCAGAAGCAGCCCCAGCACCAGACCCACCGCAGCACCGACACCAATGCCTTGCCACGGTTTTTCATGGACGTAATCATCGGCGCGATACACCGCTTTTTTTGCGCGGTAGTAGTAATTGTCAGAGGCATGGCTGACGCGGGTTTTGACGTCATGTAGCGCCTGTTCGGCACGCGCCTTGAGTTCGATATATTTCTGATCGGCAGGGTCGCCGGACGAACGTAACACCTCTTCCAGCGTTTCGCTCAGTAACGTCAGGTCGTCATCGACACGGGTATCCCAGGATTGAAATGACATATTTTTCTCCATGTTAGTACACCAGTCCGCTAACTATAGCCAACGACCTGCCATTACGCCTGTTTCACTTCCCGCGCCATACCGATATGAGGAATGCCGTCTTCGTCGTACACGTCCGTGACCGGCATAAAGCCAAAGTGGCCGTAGAAAGACTGAAGGTGCGCCTGTGCGCCAAGGTATAACGCCTTGTCTGGCCACTGTTTTTGGCATGCCTCCAGCGTTTTTTCCATCAACTGATAGCCCAGTTTCTCACCGCGCGCCTTGCCGCTAATAATGACGCGACCAATAACGACAGGCTCAAAATCGTCCTCGCTTTTCAGAATCCTCGCATACGCCACCAGCTCGTTATCCCTCCAGCCGAGAATATGACGGTTCTCGCCCACCAGATCATCACCATCGATGTCCTGATACGGGCAGGTTTGTTCCACAACAAACACTTCGCAGCGCAGTTTGAGCAGGGCGTACAGTGTCTGAACGGTGAGTTCACTATGGTGTAAATCTTGCCACTGGATCATGTCGGTCTCCTTCCTGGGTTCATCACGTTATACTAAACCCTCCCCCATTCGGCAAAGGGCTGATTGCGTTATGGAACTGATTTTTCTGGGTACGTCCGCTGGCGTGCCAACACGCACACGAAACGTGACCGCGATCCTGCTGGATCTGCAGCACCCAACCCGTGGCGGACTGTGGCTGTTTGACTGTGGCGAAGGAACGCAGCATCAACTGTTACACACCGCTTATCATCCCGGTAAGCTGGATAAGATCTTTATCACGCATCTGCATGGCGATCACCTGTTTGGCCTGCCGGGCCTGCTGTGCAGCCGTTCGATGGCGGGTAATGCCAACCCGCTGACGATTTACGGGCCGGCGGGTACTGGTGAGTTTGTTGAAACCACGCTGGGCCTGAGCGGGTCGTGGACAGATTATCCGCTGGAGGTGATTGAGATAACCGAGGGGCTGGTTTTGGATGACGGGGACTATACCGTCACCGCCCGGCCGCTCAACCATCCGGTTGAGTGCTATGGCTACCGCATTGAAGCGCATGATAAGCCCGGCGCGCTCGACGCCGCTGCGCTGATTGCCGATGGTGTGAAGCCCGGACCGCTTTTCCAGCGACTGAAACAGGGCGATACCGTCACGCTTGAGGACGGCCGCACGATTAATGGCCAGGACTATCTCGCCCCACCGCAGCCAGGGAAAAAACTGGCGATTTTTGGCGATACCGCGCCCTGCCCTGCGGCCCTGCAACTGGCGCGAGAGGTGGATGTGATGGTGCACGAAGCCACGCTTGAAACGGCGATGGAAGAGAAAGCCAACAGCCGGGGTCACAGCTCAACACGTCAGGCGGCGGCGCTTGCCCGTGAAGCGAACGTCGGAAGATTGATTGTCACCCATGTCAGTTCGCGCTATGACGCCCGCGGCTGTGAAAAACTGCTGGCAGAGTGCCGCGACGTGTTCCCGGCGTGTGAGCTGGCCAACGATTTCACTAAGGTCAGCGTTTAGTCCTTCATTTTTCTCTCAGGATGCCGATAACGATTAAAAGGGCAGCATTTCACTTGAGGGTAGAATGGATAATTTCCAGAAAGATATTGATGACAGGGCAAATCTCACCCTGTCGAATCGTTTTGAGCTGTTGCTGTTCCGTCTGGGCACGTCTCTGAATGAAAATAAATCCGAACTGTTTGGCATTAACGTCTTTAAGCTGCGTGAAATTGTGCCGATGCCGGAGTTCACCAAACCCGCAGGGATGAAGTCCCCGCTGATGGGGATGGTGAATATCCGCGATCAGGTGATCCCGGTGATCGACCTGGCCGCGGTGGCGGGCTGTAAGCCGACGACGGGGCTCAACATCCTGCTGATCACCGAATATGCCCGCAGCGTGCAGGCGTTTGCGGTGGAATCGGTTGAGAACATCATGCGCCTCGACTGGAAGCAGGTTCACGCGGCGGAAACCGCCGTCAGCGGACGTTACATCACCAGTATCGCCTGTCTGGACGAAAAGACCGATACCAACGAGCTGGCGATGGTGCTGGACGTTGAGCAGATCCTGTATGACATCACGCCGGCCAACCACGATCTGCACGCCACGAATCTGCAGACCACTAAGTTCCACATCAAGCCCGGCGCTGTGGCGATTGTAGCGGAAGATTCCAAAGTCGCGCGTTCCATGCTGGAGAAGGGTCTGCAGGCTATGGAGATCCCGGCGCAGCTGCATATCACCGGTAAAGACGCATGGGAGAAAATTGGCGTGCTGGCCGCGCAGGCGCAGGCTGAAGGGGTGCCGATCACCGATAAAATTGCCCTGGTGCTGACCGACCTCGAAATGCCAGAGATGGACGGTTTCACGCTGACGCGCAAAATCAAAACCGACCCGCTGCTGAAAGATATACCTGTTGTGATCCACTCTTCGCTTTCGGGCAACGCCAACGAAGATCATATTCGTAAAGTGAAGGCCGACGGCTACGTGGCGAAGTTTGAGCTGAACGAGCTGTCGTCGGTGATTGAAGAGGTGCTGGACCGTTCGATGAAGAAGATTGACGGGCCGTTGATTAGCAGGAAACAGCTGGCTTAAGTCTGGTGCGGGCTGGTGCCCTCACCCCGTCCCTCTCCCACAGGGAGAGGGCGAAAACCATAAAAAAACCCGCCGAGGCGGGTTTTTTGCTTTTACATCAGCGGCATTGCTCGCTGCACGATATCAATCAGCGGCTGCGGATAGATACCGAAGATCAGCACCAGCAGCGCGGAGATCAGCACCACAATACCACCGGCGCTGTACTGCCAGTTGCCTGGTGCGTCGCGGTTGAGCTGCTGAGGCGCGCTCAGGTACAGGCTCACGGCCACACGCAGATAGTAGTACAGACCGATTGCCGAGCCGATAACCACGCCCGCAGTCAGCCACCACAGGTGCGCCTGCACACCGACAGCCAGCACGTAGAACTTACCGATGAAGCCCAGCGTCATTGGGATACCCGCCAGAGAGAGCATCATCACGGTCATCACCGCAGACAGGATCGGACGGTGCCAGAACAGGCCACGGTAGGAGAACAGTGAATCTGCATCCGGGCCACGGTACGGGCTGGACATCAGGCTCACCACGCCGAACGCGCCGAGGCTGCTGAACAGGTAACCGGCCAGGTAAACGCCTACGGTTTCCATCGACATCTCGCCGCTCTGCAGCGCAATCAGTGCCACCAGCAGGTAGCCCAGATGAGAGATGGAGGAGTAACCCAGCAGACGTTTAATGTTGGTCTGGCTCAGCGCCATCAGGTTACCGAAGATGATGGAGACGAACGCGATAATCCCCAGCACCGTGCGAACTGCTTCGCTGTCACCTACCGGTGCGTACAGGAACAGGCGCATGACCACACCGAAGATAGCGATTTTGCTCGCCGTCGCCAGGAAGGTAGAAACCGGCGCCGGTGCGCCCTGGTAAACATCCGGGGTCCACAGGTGGAACGGAACCAGAGAGAGTTTAAAGCCGAGGCCAACAATCATCATGCCCAGACCCGCCAGCAGCAGCGGCTCGTGCAGCATGCCGTCGCCGAGACTCTTGCCAAGCGCCATGAACGAAAGGTTACCGGTCTGCGCGTACAGCAGCGCAATACCAAACAACAGGAAGGACGAGGCAGCAGCAGACAGGATGGTGTACTTGATGCTCGCTTCCAGAGAGCGCTTCTGACGGAAGGCATAACCAATCAGGCCGAACAGCGGCAGAGAGATAAGCTCAATGCCGAGGAACAGCGCAGCCAGATGGTTTGCATTCGCCAGCAGAATGCCGCCGAGTGCGGCAATCAGTACCAGCAGGTAAAACTCTTCTTTGTTGTCGTTGTAGCCTTCGAGCCACGGATAGGCAAAGGTACAGGTCGCCAGGCTCGCCAGCAGAACCAGCCCCGTGTACAGCATGGCATAGCCGTCAACGCGCATCAGCGGGGTGACGTCCATCGCCCCGCCCTGGCCAACAAACCAAAGAGAGACTAACGCGGCGTTCAGTCCGATGACCGACAGCGTGGCATTCAGGAAGTGATTGCGTCGCCACGCAATGGAGAGCATCACAACCACCACCGTCAATCCGACGATCAGCAGCGGTAGCAGCGCGATCAGTTGTTGTGGAGTTATTGTCATGGCGAATTACGGCCTTGTAGTAGAAGCAGAATTAACAAACCACTGCTGGATATTACCCATCGCGGAGTGCGAGGTATCCAGAATCGGCTGCGGGAAGAAGCCCAGCAGCACCAGCAGTACGACCAGCAGCAGGATGATGAACAGTTCACGCAGCGACATCCCCGGCAGTTCTTGTGCAGCAATTTCGCTCTTCGCTTTACCGAAGTAAGCACGGTGCAGCATCGCCAGCGAGTAGACGGACGCGAACACCAGACCAAAGGTGGAGATGACGGTAATCATCGGTACCACTTTGAAGCTGCCGAACAGAATCATAAATTCGCCGACGAAGTTACCGGTACCTGGCATACCCAGGGTCGCCACCGCGAAGAACATAGACAGCGCCGGCAGCCACTTAATTTTACTCCACAGACCACCCATCATACGCATGTCACGGGTATGCAGACGTTCGTACAGCTGACCACAGAGGATGAAGAGACCGGCTGCGGACAGACCGTGTGCAATCATCTGGATCACCGCGCCCTGGTACGCCAGCTGGCTGCCGGTGTAGATAGCAATCAGCACGAAGCCCATGTGGGAAACGGAGGTGTACGCAATCAGACGTTTGATGTCGTACTGCGTGAACGCCATCCAGGCACCGTAGAAGATACCAATCACACCCAGCCACATGGCAATCGGTGCGAACTCAGCGGACGCGTTCGGGAACAGTGGCAGCGCGAAACGCAGCAGACCGTAGGCTGCCGTTTTCAGCAAGATGCCCGCCAGGTCAACAGAACCTGCGGTTGGCGCCTGAGAGTGCGCGTCTGGCAGCCAGCCGTGCAGTGGTACGACCGGCATTTTCACCGCGAAGGCGATGAAGAAGCCGAGCATCAGCAGGTATTCCACACCGTGAGACATCGGGGTCTTCAGCAGGTCTTCGTAGTTGAAGGTCCAGACACCGGTCGCATTGTGGTGCACAAACACCAGCGCCAGAATGGCAATCAGCATCACCAGACCACTCGCCTGGGTATAGATGAAGAACTTGGTGGCCGCCGTGATACGCGTTTTACCGTCGGACGCCTTATGGCCCCACAGCGCGATCAGGAAGTACATCGGCACCAGCATCATCTCCCAGAAGAAGAAGAACAGGAACATGTCGATGGCAAGGAACACGCCGATTACGCCGCCCAGGATCCACATCAGGTTCAGGTGGAAGAAGCCCTGGTATTTTTCGATTTCTCGCCAGGAGCAAAGTACCGCCAGAACGCCGAGCAGACCGGTCAGCACCACCATCAGCAGCGACAGACCGTCAATCGCCAGGTGGATCGTAATGCCGAAACGCGGGATCCACGGCAGGATAAACTCAGACTGCCACTGCGGAATGCCCGCAGACTGGGTCAGGGAGTAGCCACCCTGCAACCAGAGTTGCAGACCAAGCGCGAGCGTCAATCCCATGGTGATCAGCGCGATCCAGCGCGGCATCTTCACGCCAAAGCGTTCAGTCTGCCAGCACAGGAAGCCGCCGATGAAGGGAATTAATATTAGCCAGGGTAGTAACATGGCGATTTACATTCCTTTTTAAGGCCCCCAGCAGGGGCCTGATTTTCAACGAATTCGAATAAAATTCACTTTACGATCAACGCAACACCATCAGCAGCGCCAGCACGACAACCGCACCGATGCTCATGGACGCCACATACCAGCGCAGGTAACCGTTCTCGCTGTACAGCAGGCCTTTACCTGCAAAGCGGGAGAGGATCGCCGGGATATTCATCAGGCTGTTCAGTGGGTCGCGCTTCAACAGCCACGCAATGCCCAGGAACGGCTTAACGAAGATCATGTCGTACAGCCAGTCGAAGCCCCACGCGTTGTACCACCAGGTGCCCAGCAGGCGGCCTGGCGCACTGTTGGCAACGGCAGTCACCAGCGTGCGTTTGCCCAGCCACAGCCATGCAGCAATCAGAATGCCTGCGATAGCAACCACACCAGAGGTGATTTCAAGCGTCAGAACGCGACCGTGCTCAAGCTCGATGGTGTCTGGCAGTACGCCCTGCAGCGGTGGCACAATCATCGCGCCAACGAAGGTGGAGAGTACCAGCAGCACAATCAGCGGCAGGTGGTGAGTAATCCCCTTCCCTGCGTGAGCGTGAATTTGTTCTTTACCGTGGAATACGATGAAAATCATACGGAAGGTATACAGGGAGGTCATAAACGCACCGACCAGACCCGCAACCATCAGATTGATATGACCATTCGCCATGGCACCGGCAAGGATTTCGTCCTTACTGAAGAAGCCCGCGGTAATTAGCGGCAGTGCCGCCAGCGCCGCGCCGCCCACCAGGAAGCAGACATACACCAGCGGGATGGACTTACGCAGTCCGCCCATCTTGAAGATGTTCTGCTCGTGATGGCAGGCCAGGATCACGGAACCGGATGAGAGGAACAGCAGCGCTTTAAAGAACGCGTGCGTCATCAGGTGGAAAATCGCCGCGTCCCACGCCTGAACGCCCAGCGCCAGGAACATGTAGCCAATCTGGCTCATGGTGGAATAAGCAAGAACGCGTTTGATGTCGGTCTGCACCAGCGCGGCAAAGCCTGCCAGCACCAGCGTGACCGCACCGACGATACCCACCAGATGCAGAATTTCCGGGGTCATCAGGAACAAGCCATGGGTACGCGCAATCAGGTACACACCGGCGGTAACCATGGTCGCGGCGTGGATCAGCGCGGAGACAGGGGTTGGACCCGCCATCGCGTCGGCCAGCCATGTCTGCAACGGCAGCTGTGCAGATTTACCCACAGCACCACCCAGCAGCATCAGCGTTGCCCACCACAGCATGTTGTTGCCTGCTGCGAAGTGTGCAGGCGCCAGTTCCACCATTTCGCGGAAGTTCAGCGTGCCCAGTTCGTTATAGAGAATGAACAGCGCGAACGCGAGGAAGACGTCACCCACACGGGTCACGACGAACGCTTTCATGGCCGCTGCGCCATTCTTCGGATCGGTGTAGTAGAACCCGATCAGCAGGTACGAACAGAGACCCACGCCTTCCCAGCCCAGATACATCAGCAGCAGGTTATCGGCCAGCACCAGAACCACCATGCTGGCGATAAACAGGTTGGTGTAGGCGAAGAAGCGGGAGTAGCCCTCTTCACCGCGCATGTACCAGGAGGCGAACATATGGATCAGGAAGCCCACGCCGGTCACCACGGAGAGCATGGTCAGCGAGAGACCATCCAGCACCAGGTTAAAACCGATGTTGAAATCACCGACCGACATCCAGGTCCACAGCGGCACGCTGAAGGCCTGACGCCCGTTGTTGAAGAAATCGATACCCGCATACGCTGTTACCAGCGCAGCCAGACCGACAGATCCCATGCCGACGGTCGCAGACAGATTCTCAGACCAGCGGCCGCGAGAAAACGCCAGCAGCACGAAGCCAATCAGCGGAAAAATAATGGTTAAGGCAAGCATGTTCATCCACGCAACTCACTTACTGAATCGATGTTCAGGTTCTGGCGGCGACGATGGAGCTGCAGCAACAGCGCCAGGCCAATACTCGCTTCGGCAGCCGCGAGGCTGATGGCGAGAATGTACATCACCTGGCCATCGGTCTGGCCCCAGTAGCTACCGGCGACCACGAAGGCCAGCGCGGAGGCGTTAATCATGATTTCCAGACCGATCAGCATAAACAGCAGATTGCGGCGGATAACCAGACCGGTTAAGCCCAGAACGAATAAAATCGCAGCGAGGATCAGTCCATGTGTTAAGGGGATCATGCGCGTTCCTCCGTTTTTCTTTTCGCGCGGTCGTCAGTGCGGTTGCTCAGCACCTCACCAGCACGCTCTTCGCGGCCAACGTGGAAGGCAACAACCAGACCCGCCAGCAGCAGCATAGAGGCCAGTTCAACCGCCAGAACGTATGGGCCAAACAGCGTGATACCCACTTCTTTCGCGCCGATTGGCGTACCGTCGATGCCCTGGTCGTTCACGCCGAGAATGGCATAAACAATTACCACCAGCATGATGGCCGACAAAATTGCCGGGCCAATCCACACCTGCGGTTTTAACCACTGACGTTCCTGCTCAATTTCAGAGCCGCCCAGGTTCAGCATCATCACCACGAAGACGAACAGCACCATGATGGCACCGGCGTAAACGATGATTTCCAGCGCACCGGCAAAGTGCGCGCCGAGCGCAAAGAACACCCCGGAAATAGCCAGCAGCGAAATGATTAAGTACAGCAGCGCATGCACCGGATTGGTGTGCGTAATCACTCGTAGCGTAGCCAGGATGGCGATAAGGCCACAGATATAAAAAGCGAATTCCATTGCCCTCTCCTTACGGTAACAGGCTCTTGACGTCGATAGGCTTGGCTTCGTTCTCTGCTTCGCCCTTATCTTTGCCGTCGATTGCCATACCCGCCATCCGGTAGAAGTTATATTCCGGGTATTTGCCCGGACCGGAAATCAGCAGATCCTCTTTCTCGTACACCAGGTCCTGACGCTTGTACTCACCCAGTTCGAAGTCCGGGGTGAGCTGAATCGCCGTGGTTGGGCACGCTTCTTCACACAGACCACAGAAGATGCAGCGTGAGAAGTTGATGCGGAAGAACTCAGGGTACCAGCGGCCGTCTACCGTCTCTGCTTTCTGCAGAGAGATACAGCCTACCGGACACGCTACCGCACACAGGTTACAGGCAACGCAGCGCTCGGAACCGTCCGGGTCGCGCGTCAGCACGATACGGCCACGGTAGCGCGGCGGCAGATATACCGGCTCTTCCGGGTACATCCGGGTTTCGCGTTTGGCAAACGCGTGCAGGCCGATCATCCAGATACTGCGTACCTGGGTACCGAAGCCTACCAGTAATTCTTTTAAGGTCATGGTCTATAGCCCCTTATGGCTGCTGCCAGAGAATGACAGCCGCCGTTACCAACAAGTTGACGAGCGTCAGCGGCAGGCACACTTTCCAGCCGAAGGACATTACCTGGTCATAACGCGGACGCGGTAACGCTGCGCGAATCAAAATGAACATCATCATGAAGAACGCGGTTTTCAGCGCGAACCAGATGAACGGCGGTAAGAACGGGCCATGCCAGCCACCAAAGAACAGCGTTACCATCAACGCGGAAATGGTGACGATACCGATGTACTCGCCCACGAAGAACAGACCGAATTTCATACCGGAATATTCAATGTGGTAACCGTCGGCCAGTTCCTGTTCGGCTTCTGGCTGGTCAAACGGGTGACGGTGACACACCGCCACGCCCGCGATAGCAAAGGTAACAAAACCAAAGAACTGCGGGATAACGTTCCAGATGTCGGCCTGGTTGTTAACGATGTCGGTCATGTTGAATGAACCGGCCTGCGCCACCACGCCCATCAGGGAGAGCCCCAGGAACACTTCGTAGCTCAGCGTCTGCGCGGAAGCACGCATCGCACCCAGCAGCGAGTATTTGTTGTTACTGGACCACCCTGCGAACAGTACCGCGTAAACCGCGAGACCTGCCATCATCAGGAAGAACAGAATGCCGATGTTCAGGTCAGCCACCACCCAGGTCGGGCTGACAGGAACGATAGCAAACGCCAGCAGCAGCGAGGTGAAGGCGATCATCGGTGCCAGCGTAAAGATCACGCGATCCGAGAAGCGTGGGATCCAGTCCTCTTTGAAGAACATCTTGATCATGTCCGCGACCAGCTGGAGTGATCCCCCCCAGCCAACGCGGTTTGGTCCATAACGGTTCTGGAACAGACCAAGCAGACGACGTTCACCAAAGCTCATGAACGCACCACAGGTGACCACCACCAGCAGAATGACAATCGCTTTCAGAATGCTCAGCAGGATGTCGATAAGATCCGGCGTTAACCAACTCATGCTTTTGCCTCCTGCAGGTTATCAAGACGTGCACCCGCCAGTACCGGCGCGATGCCAGGCATACCCATCGGCAGACCGACCTGCCCTGCTGTCAGGCTTTCAGAGATAATCAGCGGCAGGCTGATGGTCTGGCCCTCGTAGCTAAAGGCAATGTTCGCACCCGCGTTAACGCCAAGCTTCGCGGCGTCTGCCGGGTTGAGCTTGATGTACGGCTGCGGCATACGCTGCTGGAATACCGGTGAACGCTGGGACAGCTCGTCGCTACCAAACAGATGGTAGTACGGCGCAATACGCCAGCTACCGTCCTGCGCCTGGAAGCTCGCCGGAACGGTCGTGAAGAAGTCCAGACCGGTTTCGGAGGCTTCAATCAGACGCACGCCCGGATCGCCGTGACGCAGTGAACCGCCCACTTCCGCCTGGAACTTGTTCCACGCCTGCGGGGAGTTCCAGCCCGGTGCCCATGCGAATGGGATCTGTGAACGCGGCGCAGACGGCTGGTTGTTCCCTTCCATGGAGAAGGCGAACATGGTGTCTTTATCCTGCGGCTGACGCGGTTCGTGCACGCTGATATTGGCACGCATCGCGGTACGGCCACTGTAACGGTGCGGTTCACGCGCCAGTTTCTGGCCGCGAATACGGAAGCTCGCTTCAGGCGCGGCATCTTTAATGCCCGCCAGCTGAGGCAGTTTTTCAACTACCGCATCGATAACGTGGTCGAGCTGCGTCCAGTCCACTTCACGGCTCTGCACGGTACTGTGCAGGGAGTGCAGCCAGCGCCAGCTTTCCAGCATCACGGTGTTGCTGTCGTAGTACGCCGGGTCATAAACCTGGAAGAAACGCTGTGCGCGGCCTTCGTTGTTGATAACCGTACCGTCGCTTTCTGCGAAGCTTGCCGCAGAGAGCACCAGGTGCGCTTTATCCATAATCGCGGTGCGCTGATGGTCGATTACCATCACCAGCGGTGCTTTAGAGAGCGCAGCGTCAACGCGCGCGGCAGAGGCATGGCGATGCAGGTCATTTTCCAGCACCACAACGGCGTCAGCAGCACCGGACTCCAGTTCGCTTAACGCTTCTTCCAGCGAGCCGCCGCCAATCATACCCAGACCGATGCTGTTCACCGCACGGGCAATCATGGTGACACCAACGTCCGCACCGCGGCCTTTCAGGGCTTTGGCGACGTTCGCTGCAGCCTGAATGATCTCGGCGCTACCGGCGTTAGTCCCGGAGATAATCAGTGGTTTCTTCGCCCCCGCCAGCGCCTGAACAATCACGTCGACTTTGCTTTGCAGGTCACGATCCAGTTCAACGGCCGGAGAATTGTTGTCCAGCGCATGAGCAATGGCAAAGCCAAGACGCGCCTGATCTTCAACCGGCGCGCAGTAGGTCCACGCGGCGATATCGTCCAGACGGGTGTTGTCGACGTTCGTCACAAACAGAGGATGCTTCGCGCGCTGGCCGATGTTAAGGATTGCCGCAATCTGCCAGTCAGCCACTTTCTGTGCCGCTGCCATTTCACGTGCTTTACCCTTCACCGCCTGTCGAACCGCCAGAGCCGCGCGAGCGCCTGTCTGCGTCAGATCTTCGCCCAGCACCAGAACCGCATCATACGATTCGATTTCGCGCAGCGCAGGGGTATGAATACCGCCTTCGCGCAGCACTTTCAGTACCAGCTGCAGACGTTCCTGCTCGCCCTGAGCGATACCGGTGTAGAAGTTTTCCGCCCCCACCAGCTCACGCAGCGCGAAGTTGCTTTCGATGCTGGCACGCGGGGAGCCGATACCGATCACTTTCTTCGACTGGCGCAGAATATCTGCCGCACCCTGCATCGCCTGTTCAGCGTTCAAGGTGATAAAGTCGTCGCCACGGCGCTGAACCGGCTGACGCGGACGGTCTTTCAGGTTCACATAGCCATAGCCGAAACGACCGCGGTCGCACAGGAAGTAATGGTTTACGGTACCGTTGTAACGGTTTTCGATACGACGCAGTTCGCCGTAGCGCTCACCCGGGCTGGTGTTACAGCCCAGCGAACACTGCTGGCAGATGCTTGGTGCAAACTGCATGTCCCACTTACGGTTGTAACGCTCGGAGTGAGTTTTATCGGTGAATACACCGGTCGGACAGATTTCTACCAGGTTACCGGAGAATTCGCTCTCAAGCGTACCGTCTTCCGGACGACCGAAGTAGACGTTGTCATGTGCGCCATACACGCCCAGATCCTGACCGTCTGCGTAATCTTTGTAGTAACGCACGCAGCGGTAGCAGGCGATGCAGCGGTTCATTTCGTGAGAGATGAACGGCCCCAGGTCCTGGTTACGGTGCGTACGTTTAGTAAAGCGATAGCGACGGAAACTGTGACCGGTCATTACGGTCATATCCTGAAGGTGGCAGTTGCCGCCCTCTTCACAGACCGGGCAGTCGTGCGGGTGGTTGGTCATCAACCATTCCACAACGCTTTCACGGAACTGTTTTGCTTCTTCGTCATCAATCGAAATAAAGGTGCCTTCGGTGGCTGGCGTCATACAGGACATCACCAGGCGACCACGCGTGTCTTCCGCGTTTTGATATTGCTTCACCGCACACTGGCGGCAAGCACCGACGCTGCCCAGCGCCGGATGCCAGCAAAAGTACGGAATATCGAGGCCAAGAGACAGACAAGCTTCCAGCAGGTTGTCCGCCCCGTTGACTTCGTATTCTTTGCCGTCTACATGAATCGTAGCCATTAGCATGCTTCCAGTTGTCTCGAATTGCTTCGAGCGTTAATCAAAATTCTGTTTTTACCAGCGTGCTTTCAGCAGGTTCGGCTGAATACCATTGATTGAATGGGTATTGCTGAACGGCTGCTTGATGCCTGCTTCGAATTCGTCGCGGAAATATTTAATCGCGCTCTGCAGCGGCTCGACGGCACCCGGTGCGTGGGCACAGAAGGTTTTGCCCGGCCCTAAGAATCGACACAGTTGCTCAAGTGTCTCGATATCACCAGGCTGGCCTTCGCCGCGTTCGATAGCACGCAGGATCTTCACGCTCCACGGCAGACCGTCACGGCACGGTGTACACCAGCCGCAGGACTCACGGGCGAAGAACTCTTCCAGGTTACGCACCAGCGAGACCATGCCGATCTCGTGGTCGACGGCCATCGCCAGCGCCGTACCCAGACGGCTGCCGGCTTTACCAATGCTTTCGAACTCCATCGGCAGGTCAAGGTGGGCTTCGGTCAGGAAGTCTGTCCCTGCCCCACCCGGCTGCCAGGCTTTAAATTTCAGGCCATCGCGCATGCCACCGGCGTAGTCTTCAAGAATTTCGCGGGCGGTGGTACCGAACGGCAGTTCCCAGACGCCAGGGTTTTTCACGCGGCCGGAGAAGCCCATCAGCTTGGTACCGGCATCTTTGCTTGAGGAGATGCCCTGATACCACTCCACGCCGTTGGCGAGGATAGCCGGAACGTTACACAGGGTTTCGACGTTGTTCACACAGGTCGGTTTACCCCACACGCCGGAGCTTGCCGGGAACGGCGGCTTGGAACGCGGGTTCGCACGGCGGCCTTCCAGGGAGTTAATCAGCGCGGTCTCTTCACCGCAGATATAACGCCCTGCACCGGTGTGCACGAACAGCTCGAAGTCAAACCCGGTGCCGAGAATGTTCTTGCCAAGCAGGCCCGCTTCGGTCGCTTCGGCAATCGCGCGACGCAGGTTTTCCGCCGCTTCGATGTACTCACCGCGCAGGAAGATGTAACCACGGTACGCTTTCAGCGCGAACGCGGAGATCAACATGCCTTCCACCAGCAGGTGCGGCAGTTGCTCCATCAGCAGACGGTCTTTATAGGTACCCGGCTCCATTTCATCCGCGTTACACAGCAGGTAACGGATGTTCATGGATTCATCTTTTGGCATCAGGCTCCACTTCAGACCGGTGGAGAAGCCCGCGCCGCCGCGGCCTTTCAGACCCGACTCTTTCACCGCATTAACGATGTCGTCTGGCGCCATGCCGCCCAGGGCTTTACGCGCCCCGGCATAGCCGTTTTTGCTCTGGTATTCGTCGAGCCATACCGGCTGTTTGTCATCGCGCAGACGCCAGGTCAGCGGATGCGTCTCAGCAGTACGAATTACAGTTTTCATTTGTACTGCTCCAGCAGGTCAGGAATGGCTTCCGGCGTCAGATGGCTGTGAGTATCCTCATCAATCATCATGGTCGGCCCCTTGTCGCAGTTACCCAGGCAGCAGGTTGGCAGCAGAGTAAAGCGACCATCGAACGTGGTCTGGCCCGGCTTGATATTGAGTTTTTTCTCAATCGCAGCCTGAATGCCCTGATAACCGGTAATGTGGCAGACAACGCTGTCACAGTAGCGGATCACATGGCGGCCCACCGGCTGACGGAAGATCTGGCTGTAGAACGTGGCTACGCCTTCTACGTCACTGGCCGGGATACCCAGCACTTCTGCGATCGCATAGATCGCCCCATCCGGCACCCAACCACGCTGTTTCTGTACGATTTTCAGCGCTTCAATGGACGCCGCACGCGGGTCTTCGTAGTGATGCATCTCGTGCTCAATGGCGGCACGCTCTGCTTCACTCAGCTCAAAAGCCTCGGTTTGTGGTTGTTGATTCTCGTGCATAATTAGCGGTCCACATCTGACATAACAAAATCGATACTACCCAGATACACAATCAGGTCGGAGACCAGACTGCCGCGGATGGCGGACGGGATCTGCTGCAGGTGCGCAAAGCTCGGCGTACGCACGCGGGTACGGTAGCTCATGGTGCTGCCGTCACTGGTCAGGTAGTAACTGTTAATACCCTTGGTCGCTTCGATCATCTGGAAGGATTCTTGTGCCGGCATGACCGGGCCCCAGGAAACCTGCAGGAAGTGGGTGATCAGGGTTTCGATATGCTGCAGCGTGCGCTCTTTCGGTGGCGGCGTCGTCAGCGGGTGATCCGCCTTGAACGGGCCTTCCGGCATGTTGTTGAGGCACTGCTCAAGGATGCGCAGACTCTGACGCAGCTCTTCTACTTTCAGCATCACGCGGGTATAGCAGTCGGAAACACCGCCGCCAACCGGGACTTCAAAGTCGAAGTTCTCATAGCCAGAGTAAGGACGCGCTTTACGCACGTCGAAATCAATACCGGTCGCACGCAGGCCAGCACCGGTGGTCCCCCACTCCAGCGCCTCTTTCGCGCCGTAGGCAGCAACGCCCTGGGAACGGCCTTTCAGGATGGAGTTACGCAGCGCGGCTTTCTCATACGAGGCCAGACGTTTCGGCATCCAGTCGAGGAATTCACGCAGCAGACGGTCCCAGCCGCGCGGCAGATCGTGTGCCACACCGCCGATACGGAACCAGGCCGGGTGCATACGGAAACCGGTAATCGCTTCCACCAGATCGTAAATTTTCTGACGGTCGGTAAAGGCGAAGAAGACCGGGGTCATCGCGCCAACGTCCTGAATGAACGTGGAGATGTACAGCAGATGGCTGTTAATACGGAACAGTTCTGACAGCATAACGCGAATCACGTTAACGCGATCCGGCACAGTGATGCCTGCCAGTTTCTCAACGGCCAGCACGTAAGGCATTTCGTTTACGCAGCCGCCGAGGTACTCGATACGGTCGGTATACGGAATGTAGCTGTGCCAGGACTGACGCTCGCCCATTTTCTCAGCACCACGGTGGTGGTAACCGATATCCGGAACGCAGTCGACAATCTCTTCGCCATCAAGCTGAAGAATAATACGGAATGCACCGTGCGCAGACGGGTGGTTTGGACCGAGGTTGAGGAACATGAAGTCCTCGTTTTCGGTACCACGCTTCATGCCCCAGTCTTCCGGCTTGAAGGTCAGCGCTTCCATCTCCAGATCCTGCTTGGCTTTGGTCAGCTCAAACGGATCGAATTCAGTCGCACGTGCCGGGTAGTCTTTACGCAGCGGATGGCCGGTCCAGGTCTGCGGCATCATGATGCGCGTCAGATGCGGGTGGCCGTCGAAGGTCATACCGAACATTTCCCAGGTTTCACGCTCGTACCAGTTGGCGTTCGGGAAAAGTTTTGTGAGCGTCGGCAGATGCATGTCGTTTTCAGACAATGCCACCTTGAGCATGATATCCGTATTGCGGTCTATTGAGATCAGGTGGTAGAAAACGGAAAAATCCGCAGCAGGGAGACCCTGGCGGTGCGTGCGCAGACGTTCATCCATGCCGTGTAAGTCAAACAGCATGACGTAAGGTTTTGGCAATTTCTTGAGGAAATCGACAACTTCCAGCAATTGTTCACGCTTCACCCAAACAACGGGTACCCCGGTGCGGGTCGCCTGAACAGTAAAGGCATCCGGCCCAAAACGGTTGCGCAGTTCGCCAATGACGGGGTCATCCAGATGATCCCGGGTCTGCCAGGCGGCTTCTTGCGCGGTTAAGTCGGTCATATTGTTCACCATTGCAAATGGTCCGTGGTGACTGTTAAGCCTGGCTTCGCGCTATTTGAGTAGTGATATGCGAAGGTGTTCTCCAGGCCCACAGGCGCAAATTAAATTTCGTCAGGCGTACGCAGGTTGGTGACGGCAATACGTTCACCACGTTTACGCTCGCGCTCAGACTGCATGTTCGCGCGATAGACACCCTGATCGCCAACAACCCACGACAGCGGGCGGCGTTCTTTACCGATAGACTCCTGCAGCAGCATCAGCGCTTGCATGTAAGCTTCCGGACGTGGCGGGCAACCCGGGATGTATACATCCACTGGAATAAACTTATCTACGCCCTGCACAACGGAATAAATGTCGTACATACCGCCAGAGTTTGCACATGCGCCCATGGAGATAACCCATTTTGGCTCCAGCATCTGGTCATAAAGACGCTGAATAACCGGTGCCATCTTGGTAAAGCACGTACCGGCCACCACCATCAGGTCAGCCTGACGTGGGGATGCACGCAGTACCTCTGCCCCAAAACGCGCAACGTCATGCACCGCAGTGAATGACGTCACCATTTCAACGTAGCAGCAGGAAAGGCCAAAGTTGTATGGCCAGATGGAGTTCTTACGACCCCAGTTGACCATATCGTGCATGGCATGTTCGAGCTTGCCCATGTACACGCTTTTATTGACTTCTTGCTCCAGGGGGTCGGTTACGATCTCCTGTTTTTGCAGGGGGTAACGGTCATTCTCACCGTTAGGATCTATGCGGGTGAGCGTATAATCCATCTTATTGCCTCGCTGTTACTGCTGACGATTAGAGATACTGTTTTCCGGGTTGATGTGTTCACGACGTGAACGCGCAGGCGTCCAGTCAAGCGCGCCAATACGCACCAGATAAACCAGACCGGCCAGTAGCACTAAAATGAAAATTGCGGCCTCGACAAAGCCTACCCAACCACTTTCGCGGATGGAGGTCGACCATGCGAAAAGGTAAAGCGCTTCCACGTCAAAGATGACGAAGAACATGGCTACCAAATAGAACTTGGCAGACAGGCGTAAGCGAGCGGAACCTACTGAATCAATACCTGATTCGAAAGGGGTGTTTTTGTGCCTTGCGCGGGCGCGACCGCCCAGGAACCAGCCGCCGACTAACATCAGGCAGCACAGGCCAATGGCTACAATAAGAAAGATTGCGAATGCCCAGTGATGAGCGATGACTTCTGTGGATGTTGACATACTCATTGCTTACTCATCAAAAGTGATACCAACGACACTGCTCTTGCTGGCAGATGGGCATCACATCGATTCATGGGGAGGAACAAATAACCTTACACTAACTGTCAGAAATGAGACGTAGACAGCAAAATGATGGGGTTTTTTACTCCTTTCTATAACCTATTGTCAACTTTAACAAAGGTTTCTTCACATTAAATTACATCGAGCGATTCTCATTAACATTTGGTGCCCTTTAACCCTGGTGGTTACCTGACTTTTCGTCAAATGCATGTTGTTGAATCGTGTCCGTTTTGGAAGTAAAAAAAATAACCCTCCTATTTTGACAGGATTTGCCAACGATTCCTCCCCCTAAATGGGAGTATTTTCTTGATCTGAGACACGCTTTTGTTAATTCAACCAGTAAAACGGCAACATCTTTCCTGTTTTATTAACATGCCGGGCGCGGGAAGGAAGTGAGAAAAGAATTTGTTCAGACTTTAATCAACTGTATTTTACTCATTGATAATTAAGAACTATTTTCATTTCACTCTCATTAGCGGAGAGAATTTGTGCAAAAAAAAGCCACTCCATGCGAAAATCGCACGAGTGGCATTTTTTTACACTTACATTTTGTTACCAGAATTTTGAGCTCTCGATCACTCAAAGTCACCTTCAACGATCAGGGAGTCATCCCCCCCTTCGTGGGTAACATGCTCGAACTGCCACGGGTTATGGTAGTTCTCCATTGCTTCGAACACCACTTTCGCCAGCTCGTTGTTACTGGACGTGTTGTGGCACAGCAGATACTCCGTATCCGGCAGCGGAGGGAGTCCATCGGATTTTCCCAGCACCCGCAGATCCGGGCTCATCATCTCCACCGGACGCGCCGTTACGCCAAGGCCGGCTTTGACCGCTGCGCGAACGGCAGGCAATGTGGAGGCCACATACGCCAGTCGCCACGGAATGTTGGCTTCGTTGAGCGCCGCCAGCACCATATCGCGGAATGGGCTCGGATCGTCCAGTAAGACCAGTGGAACAGGCTCGCCTTGCTGAAGCACATATTCCGCCGCGCAATACCAGTGCGTAGGAGACGTTCGCAGCGTCAGGCAATTAAATTGGCCGGGACGATGCGTGGTGACCACGAGGTCAACCTCGTTCTCTTTTAACATCTCAATCATAAAAGCATTACGCTTCACGCTAACATCCAGCGCAAGCTTCGGATAAACCGAACTGATTCGATTAAGAAGGAACGGCAATATAGTATCCGCTGACTCATCAGATGCACCTAACGTTAGCACACCCTGAAGGTTGCTAAACATTAATGACATACATGCTTCGTCATTAAAGCGAAGTATTTTCCTGGCATAACCCAGTAGCTGAATACCGTGTTCCGTTAAGAGCTTATTACGGCCATGACGGGCAAAAAGCTCTTTACCAACCAGTTGTTCCAGACGCTGCATTTGCTGACTGACGGCGGACTGGGTTCGGCAAACTGCGGCAGCAGCTGCTGCAAAAGTGTTGAGGTCTGCGACCGCAACAAACGTTCTCAGCAGATCGAGGTCGAGATTCATTATCGGACGATTTGCATTTATCATATCTATTCACTTTCAGGTTGCTCGTGCGGAGCTGCCCGGGTTGAAGCTGTGTGTAACAGTTAAGCAATTCCTTCTGGAGTTTTCCCTCGCATCCCGGCCCGGCAGACTGCCTGACAGATAGTTATTGTGCTGCTTTAGTGTATATATCAACAGTCAGAAAGCACGTTTCATGACGTTATTTTTATTCTCTTAAACGTTCAGGATATTTAGATGATCGCAGGTTAATGTAAATTACATTAAAGGTATGACACCTTTTCTGCCATCTTTATCGCAGCGCTGTCAACGTTGCAGGTTGTGCTTTGCACACGCCAGCCAGAGATAACTCCAACAATAACAATCAATTAATTCAGAAAATCAGGGCAAGATATACAAATCACATACGTCTTTCCTCTGCTTTCCTTAAAGACATCTTAACTCAAATCCACTTTATTTATAAGTCTTATCGCAATATTCAGGATTAAAGGTTGTTGTTAGGCTTCTAAACTAATTTTATTAAAATTAACTAAAGTTGCATTTTGTAGGTTAATAATAAATAAATTTTAATTTAGATTAAGGCCAATCATTAATAACACTTAACATTAATTTCACATGAGCAACTTTTAACCAAAGCCTACTATTACAGCGTGATCTATTGAAGCACTCAGATTTTACGAAAAGTCACTCAGGTAAACTTCCGCCTTAACCCTGGCCGCTATTTTATTTTTAATAGCACAATATGCAACAAAGATTAAAATTAACAGCACATTTAACCTAATAAAGTGCTTTCATGCATAACTTTAGACCAGAAAATTTCAACGCAGGCAGCGAAAGAGATTCAACAGAATTTTTTCTATTGCACAAAATCTTCTTCTGTTTACCCTTCAAAACGAAGCGAGGGGGGAGTACATTGTTCCGTGCTGACTTCCACGGCAGGGAGCGGCAATAATAGCGAAAAGGTTAAAGGTTCATGTCCCCTATCGAAAAATCCAGCAAGCTAGATAACGTCTGTTACGACATCCGTGGCCCGGTTCTCAAAGAGGCAAAACGCCTGGAAGAAGAAGGCAATAAGGTTCTGAAACTCAACATTGGTAACCCTGCGCCGTTTGGTTTTGAAGCGCCGGATGAAATCCTGGTTGATGTGATCCGCAACCTGCCTACTGCACAAGGCTATTGTGATTCAAAAGGACTCTACTCCGCACGCAAAGCCATTATGCAGCACTACCAGGCACGCGGTATGCGTGACGTTACCGTTGAGGATATTTATATCGGCAACGGCGTCTCTGAGCTGATCGTGCAGGCCATGCAGGCATTGCTGAACAGCGGCGACGAAATGCTGGTACCCGCCCCGGATTACCCGCTGTGGACGGCGGCCGTATCACTCTCAAGCGGTAAGGCGGTGCACTATCTCTGCGACGAATCCTCTGACTGGTTCCCGGACCTCGATGATATTCGTGCAAAAATCACCCCGCGTACGCGCGGCATCGTGATTATTAACCCGAACAACCCGACGGGTGCCGTCTACTCTAAAGCGCTGCTGATGGAGATCGTGGAGATCGCCCGTCAACATAACCTCATCATCTTCGCTGATGAAATTTACGACAAGATCCTGTATGACGCCGCGCAGCACCACTCTATCGCCGCGCTGGCGCCAGACCTGCTGACCGTCACCTTTAACGGCCTGTCTAAAACTTACCGTGTGGCCGGTTTCCGCCAGGGCTGGATGGTCCTGAACGGTCCGAAAAAACATGCGAAAGGTTACATTGAAGGGCTGGAGATGCTGGCTTCCATGCGTTTGTGTGCCAACGTTCCGGCCCAGCACGCGATCCAGACGGCGCTGGGCGGTTATCAGAGCATCAGCGAGTTCATCGTGCCCGGCGGCCGCCTGTACGAACAGCGTAACCGCGCCTGGGAGCTGATCAACGACATCCCTGGCGTCTCATGCGTGAAGCCTAACGGTGCGCTTTACATGTTCCCGAAAATCGACGCGAAGCGCTTCAACATTCACGATGACCAAAAAATGGTGCTTGATTTCCTGCTGCAAGAAAAAGTGCTGCTGGTTCAGGGCACGGCCTTTAACTGGCCATGGCCGGATCACGTTCGTATCGTGACGTTGCCGCGCGAAGACGACCTCGAAATGGCCATCAGCCGCTTCGGGCGGTTCCTCTCCGGCTACCACCAGTAACACAAGCATTCTGCCGGGTGGCGCTGCGCTAACCCGGCCTTCAAAATCCGCAAATTTGCATCTTCCCTCCCCTCCCCGCACAATGAAGTCTGTCGCAGTGAAGACAAAAGGTAACCTATGAGTCAGAGTCATTTTTTTGCCCACCTCTCCCGCCTGAAACTCATCAACCGCTGGCCTTTGATGCGCAATGTGCGCACCGAAAATGTCTCAGAACATAGTCTGCAGGTTGCAATGGTCGCGCATGCCCTTGCGGCCATTAAAAACCGCAAATTCAACGGTCAGGTCAATGCGGAACGTATCGCGCTGCTGGCGATGTATCACGATGCGTCAGAAGTGCTGACCGGGGATCTCCCCACGCCGGTGAAATACTTCAATTCGCAGATTGCACAGGAATATAAGGCCATTGAGAAGATTGCCCAGCAGAAACTGATTGAGATGGTCCCGGAAGAGCTACGCGACGTCTTTGAGCCGCTGATTGACGAACATCAGTATACGGAAGAGGAAAAGTCACTGGTGAAGCAGGCGGACGCGCTGTGTGCCTATCTGAAATGTCTGGAAGAGTTGTCCGCGGGGAATAACGAATTTTTACTGGCCAAAACGCGTCTGGAGAAGACGCTGGAATCCCGCCGCAGCGAAGAGATGGATTATTTTATGCAGGTGTTTGTGCCGAGCTTCCATTTATCGCTGGATGAGATCAGCCAGGATTCTCCGTTGTAATTTTTCGCCGGGTGGCGGCTTCGCCTTACCCGGCCAACGTTTCTGCGCTCACGCTAAAACGGGAATAACACCGGAATCAGCACCACACATACCAGCATCACCAGTATGGTGAACGGTACGCCAATCTTCACGAAATCGCTAAAGCGGTAATTCCCCGGCCCCAGTACCAGCGTGTTAACCGGCGAAGAGACCGGCGTCATAAACGCCGCAGAGGCCGCCATCGCCACCATCATTGCAAAGGGGTACGGCGACACGCCCATCGATTTCGCCATCGCCAGTGCAATGGGCGCCATCAGCACCGCCGTGGCGGTATTGGAAATGAACAGCCCTATCGTGGCGCACATCACGAACAGGCACACCATCATCATATACGGACCGTATCCCCCGCCGATGTCCATGAGCCCTTTAACCACTAAATCCACCCCACCGGTTTTTTGCAGGGCAAGGGCGAATGGCATCATCCCGACAATCAAAATGATGCTTGGCCAGTGAATTGCTTTATAGGCGCTCTCGGCATCAATACAGCGAAACTTGCCCATTAACAGGCAGGCAATAATCGCCGCCACCGGGTTCGGGATCTCGTCGGTGAGCATTAGTGCCACCATCAGCACCAGACAAAAAATGGCGTGAGGCGCCTGGCTGTGGGCCGGAGAGGCATCGCTCTCCTCAACGGGCATGTTGAGTACCACAAAATCGCGGCCTTTTTGGCCGAGCTGGCTGATAAGCTTCCAGTTACCCACCACGAGAAAAATATCGCCCAGCAGGATGGGCTCATCCACCACGGCCCCTTCCATCGCCACACCATCACGCTTCAGGCCGACGACATTAAGACCGTAGCGGGTACGGAACCCCATTTCACGCACGGTTTTGCCCAACAATTCCGATTCCGGGATCAGCGACACTTCCGCCATACCCACATCCAGCGCCTGGTCGGAGAAATACTCTCCGCGTAGCACCATCGGCTCCAGCAGCTGCTCGCTGCAAAACTCACGCAGATCGACCTCTGCGGTGGACATATCGATCAGCAGAACGTCACGCGCCCGGAATTCGGACACCCCGTTCACGTTGACGATGACCCGGCGAAAGCGACGCCAGCGCTCTACGCCGATCACGTTCGCGCCATACCGCTCGCGCAGCTTCAGGTCATCCAGGCGCTGGCCAACCATTGGCGAACCGGGGCGAATAGCCAGACGGCGGGCGCGGCCGGCCAGACGGTACTCTTTGATCAGATCGCGGAAGGTGCGTCGTTTCCAGCCATCTTTAGTTTTGTCCTGCTTCTCGCCTTTCAGGGCGAAGCGAGTCAGCAGCATATACACCACACCCATCAACAAAATGACCAGCCCAAGCGGGGTGACGCTGAAGAAGCTAAAGCCCTCCAGCCCTTCACGTATCAGCTCGCTGTTGACCACCAGGTTTGGCGGCGTGGCCACCAGGGTCATCATACCGCTGATGAGCCCGGCAAAGCTCAGGGGCATCATCAGGCGCGACGGTGAGGTTTGCATCCGCATGGAGACGCTCAACACCACCGGGATAAAGATGGCAACGACGCCCGTCGAGCTCATAAAGGCTCCCAGCCCGGCGACCGTAAGCATGAGGTAGATCAGCATTTTGGTTTCGCTGTTGCCGGCCACCCTCACCAGCCATGCCCCCACGAGTGTCGCCACGCCAGTGCGCACCAGCCCGTCGCCGATAATAAACAGCGCGGCAATCAGAATGACGTTGGGATCGCTAAACCCCGAGAAGGCTTCCGGCAGCGTGAGCGTACCGCTCAGCGCAAACGCAACGATAACAAACAAAGCGACGGCATCCATGCGCACTTTGCCTGTAGCAAACAGAATGATGGCGATTAAAAGCAGGCTGAGCACCCAAATCAGTTCACCGTTCACAACATGTCCTTGTCAGAGAGAGATGCGAAATTGTGCCATAAAAAAGCCCCAGCAGCGTGGGGCTAAATCATGGGATTACATTTTTAGCGAGACGGTTACAATACCGTCTGGCGCCTTAGCGATATCAAGCGCGGTCAGCGTATTGAGCACAAAGTCCGCCTCGTCCAGACGGGGAGAATCGGCCGGAACGTTGACGGCAATAACGTGGCTGCCGGCGTTCAATCCGGCCAGCACGCCCGCTGCCGCATCTTCCACCACCACGCACTCCGCCGGGGGGATGCCCAGCAGTTCTGCACCCAGCAAAAAGGCATCAGGTTCCGGTTTGCCGCGTTTTACGCGCTCAGCGGTAATGAACACGTCCGGCGTGGGTAAACCCGCCGCCTTATGACGAGCGTGAGCCACGGGAACCGAGCCGGAGGTGACAATGGCCCACGGAATTTGCGCTTCATTCAAATGCTCAAGCAGTTCACGAGCACCGGGTAACGCAGTAATGCCGTCCGTATCAGTGGCTTCAATGTGTTCCAGATATTTAAACTCTGCCTGAATTTCGTCCTCAGAGCGTCCCGCCAGAAAATGGCGGAGCGAGGTTATGGCCTGTTTGCCGTGGATAAAATTCAGCACGTCCTGATGGTCGATGCCATGTCTGTCCGCCCAATGGCACCATGAACGCTCTACAACCGGTAGCGAATCCACCAGCGTACCGTCCAGATCAAACAGAAAACCTCTACACTGCACACGCACCTCCGTCAGGCATTAATGATTTGTTGAATTTCGTTGCTGCTTAAGTGGTACTGGCGCGGGCAGGCGTGCCATGCGCTCAGCATGCGCTGGTATTTTTCCCACATAGGGGTCTGCGCGTTAAAGCCGTGGGAGCCCGCATCAAAGTGCGTATAACGCCCTTCTGTATTCACCATAAAGCGGACATAGCTCAGATAGCGCGCTTCCGTTGCGGCATCAAAGCCTAAGAAAGTGACGCGGCGCTCATCAATGGACTGCTGATCTTTCAGGTTGGTCCAGGACACGTGAAGCGCGTGGTACATCTCCATAATGTCGATCACGATGCGGCAGGTTTCTTCTTTCAGCTCGCCAAACTCGCGGTCCAGTTCACGCATCTGCAAACCAAAGCCGCGTTCGACGATAGTCTGCAGGCGGCTGTAGCGCTCAGCGTTATCGGGATCAAGCATAGTCATCATTTTGTACTGGTTGGACAAAATCAGACGTTGAGCATGGGTCATTTCCATCTTTCGACTCCTGTAGCGCATGGCACTTGAAAAAAAAGACACGGTAACGGTGTGTTACTGTGCCTTCTTTTATTAGTCGTTTCGATGATCAATCACAAATCATCGAGGAATGTTTTATCAAGTTGCTTAAAAGCTCGCTTAAGCGTGTCAGCCAGCGCCTGATAATCGGGCTTGCCTTCAACCGGAGCGAGTGCCTGACCGGCTTCTTCCAGTTTCCCGCGAACGTCATAAAACCAGTGTAAAATAGAAGGCGGCAGAGGTGTGATTGAACGCTTACCTAACCACCACAGCCCCTGCATCGGCAGGCTCAACGCAAAAAGCGCCGTCGCCACGGCAGGGCCGAGCTGTCCGCCCAGCGCAATTTGCCAGCAGAGGGTAAAAATAGCGACAGGAGGCATGAAGCGAATCGCGTAGCGCGTGGCGCGGATTGTGCGATTCTCAATGAACATGGGCGCAAGGCGTTTTTCCATCGGCCACGTCTTCGCGTAATGCTGTCCCCGACGAAACAGACTAAAAAAATTCACGGACGGGATCTCAGGTGTCGACATGGCATACCTCAACTTCACATATAAAAATTAAAATTTTCGTGCAAAACCACAACAAGCTATGACAACGTTCAAAATATTTTGTCATCACTACCCCGTATCGGGTATCCTGTGCCAGCCTGATAGGGCCGTAGACGAGAATCGTTAACTCGTCAAATTATCGCATATTATGCCATTGTCTGAAAAATGTTCAAAATGGCTTAAAATCATAGGTATTTCTTCCATCCTGCCAGAATGTTCGTTTGGCATGATGTTAATCATAAATGTCTGGGTCAGCATGCGTTACGCTTTTAGACTCTTTGACGTTTTTTTAGCCACGTATCAATTATAGGTACTTCCATGTCGAGTAAGTTAGTACTGGTTCTGAACTGCGGTAGCTCCTCACTGAAATTCGCCATCATCGATGCGCTCAACGGTGACGAGTACCTCTCTGGTTTGGCCGAATGTTTCCATCTGCCTGAAGCACGTATCAAGTGGAAGATGGACGGCAGCAAACAAGAAGCGGCTTTAGGTGCAGGCGCCGCTCACAGTGAAGCGCTGAACTTTATCGTTAACACTATTCTGGCACAAAAACCAGAACTGTCTGCTCAGCTGACTGCGATTGGTCACCGTATCGTCCATGGTGGCGAGAAATACACCAGTTCCGTCGTGATTGACGACTCTGTTATCCAGGGCATCAAAGACTCTGCATCTTTTGCACCGCTGCACAACCCGGCACACCTGATCGGTATCGCTGAAGCGCTGAAATCCTTCCCGAATCTGAAAGACAAAAACGTGGCCGTGTTTGACACCGCGTTCCATCAGACCATGCCGGAAGAGTCTTACCTCTATGCCCTGCCATACAGCCTCTACAAAGAGCACGGTGTTCGTCGCTATGGCGCGCACGGCACCAGCCACTTCTATGTGACTCAGGAAGCGGCAAAAGTGCTGAACAAACAGGTTGAAGAAGTGAACATCATCACCTGCCACCTGGGCAACGGTGGTTCCGTTTCTGCAATCCGCAACGGTAAATGTGTTGATACCTCCATGGGTCTGACCCCGCTGGAAGGTCTGGTGATGGGTACGCGTTCCGGTGACATCGACCCGGCGATCATCTTCCACCTGCACGACACCCTGGGCATGAGCGTTGACCAGATCAACAAAATGCTGACCAAAGAGTCTGGCCTGCTGGGTCTGACCGAAGTCACCAGCGACTGCCGTTACGTTGAAGACAACTACGCAGAGAAAGAAGACGCTAAACGTGCAATGGACGTTTACTGCCACCGTCTGGCGAAATACATCGGCTCTTACACTGCGCTGATGGATGGCCGTCTTGACGCTGTTGTCTTCACCGGTGGTATCGGTGAGAACGCGGCAATGGTTCGCGAACTGTCCCTGGGCAAACTGGGCGTTCTGGGCTTTGAGGTTGATCACGAGCGTAACCTGGCTGCCCGCTTCGGCAAGTCTGGCTTCATCAACAAAGAAGGCACCCGCCCTGCTCTCGTTATCCCAACAAACGAAGAGCTGGTCATCGCGCAAGACGCGCACCGTCTGACTGCTTGATTCCACACCGCCAGCTCTGCTGGCGGTGCTGTTTTGTCACCCGCCACAATCAGGCGGTAACGAAAGAGGATAAACCGTGTCCCGTACTATTATGCTGATCCCTACCGGAACCAGCGTCGGCCTGACCAGCGTCAGCCTTGGCGTGATCCGTGCTATGGAACGCAAAGGCGTTCGTCTGAGCGTCTTTAAGCCAATCGCCCAGCCACGTGCCGGTGGCGATGCGCCAGACCAGACCACCACCATCGTTCGTAAGAACTCCAATCTGCCAGCGGCCGAACCGCTGAAGATGAACCACGTTGAATCTCTGCTCTCCAGCAACCAGAAAGACGTGCTGATGGAAGAGATCATCGCCAACTACCACGCCAATACAAAAGACGCGGAAGTGGTGCTGGTTGAAGGCCTGGTTCCGACCCGCAAACACCAGTTTGCCCAGTCGCTGAACTTCGAAATTGCGAAAACCCTGAACGCCGAGATCGTCTTTGTGATGTCTCAGGGCACAGATACCCCAGAGCAGCTGAAAGAGCGTATCGAACTGACCCGCAGCAGCTTCGGTGGTACTAAAAACACCAACATCACGGGCGTAATTGTCAACAAACTGAATGCGCCTGTGGATGAGCAGGGCCGTACGCGTCCTGACCTGTCCGAGATCTTCGACGACTCTTCCAAAGCGAAAGTCATTAAAGTTGACCCGGCTAAACTGCAGGAATCCAGCCCGCTGCCGGTTCTGGGCGCGGTGCCGTGGAGCTTCGATCTGATTGCCACCCGTGCCATCGATATGGCGCGCCACCTGAACGCCACCGTGATCAACGAAGGCGACATCAATACCCGCCGCGTGAAATCCGTGACCTTCTGCGCCCGCAGCATTCCGCACATGCTGGAGCACTTCCGTGCAGGTTCCCTGCTGGTAACCTCCGCAGACCGTCCAGACGTGCTGGTTGCTGCCTGCCTGGCCGCGATGAATGGCGTAGAAATCGGCGCTATCCTGCTGACCGGTGCTTACGAGATGGATCCACGCGTCAGCAAACTGTGCGAACGCGCGTTCGCGACTGGCCTGCCGGTATTCATGGTTAATACCAACACCTGGCAGACCTCCCTGAGCCTGCAGAGCTTCAACCTGGAAGTGCCGGTTGATGACCACGAGCGTATCGAGAAAGTTCAGGAATACGTTGCAAGCTACATCAACGCAGACTGGATCGAATCCCTGACCGCGACCTCCGAGCGCAGCCGTCGTCTGTCTCCTCCGGCCTTCCGTTACCAGCTGACCGAGCTGGCGCGTAAAGCGGGCAAACGTGTTGTTCTGCCAGAAGGCGACGAACCACGTACCGTGAAAGCGGCAGCTATCTGTGCAGAGCGCGGCATCGCGACCTGTGTGCTGCTGGGTAACCCGGATGAGATTAACCGCGTTGCGGCATCCCAGGGTGTTGAGCTGGGTGCTGGCATCGAAATCGTTGATCCAGAAGTGGTTCGCGAAAGCTACGTTGCCCGTCTGGTCGAACTGCGTAAGAACAAAGGCATGACCGAAGCCGTTGCGCGTGAGCAGCTGGAAGACAACGTGGTGCTGGGTACGCTGATGCTGGAGCAGGACGAAGTTGACGGCCTGGTATCCGGTGCGGTTCACACTACCGCGAACACCATCCGTCCACCGCTGCAGCTGATCAAAACGGCTCCAGGCAGCTCTCTGGTTTCCTCCGTGTTCTTCATGCTGCTGCCTGAACAGGTTTACGTTTACGGCGACTGTGCGATCAACCCGGATCCAACCGCAGAGCAGCTGGCTGAAATCGCAATCCAGTCCGCGGACTCCGCGATTGCCTTCGGTATCGAACCACGCGTCGCGATGCTCTCCTACTCCACCGGTACCTCTGGTGCAGGTAGCGACGTAGAGAAAGTGCGTGAAGCGACCCGTATTGCACAGGAAAAACGCCCTGATCTGATGATCGACGGCCCGCTGCAGTACGATGCCGCAGTTATGGCTGACGTTGCGAAATCCAAAGCGCCAAACTCCCCGGTTGCAGGTCGCGCTACCGTGTTCATCTTCCCGGATCTGAACACCGGTAACACCACCTACAAAGCGGTACAGCGTTCAGCAGACCTGATCTCCATCGGGCCTATGCTGCAGGGTATGCGCAAACCTGTGAACGACCTGTCCCGTGGCGCGCTGGTAGACGATATCGTCTACACCATCGCACTGACGGCGATCCAGTCTTCGCAGCAGCAGTAAATAAGGTCTTGCCGGATGGCGCTTCGCTTATCCGGCCTACAGGACCGTAGGCCCGGTAAGCGCTAGCGCCACCGGGCAACAAAAAGGCGACCCCACGGTCGCCTTTTTTATTTACAGCAGCTCTCGCGCCGCTGAAACAATGTCATGCGCCGTCAGGCCATACTCCTTCTGCAGGAAGTCCTGCGTCCCTACCTGGCCGTAACGCTCCTTCACCCCCACGCGACGCATCGGCACCGGGCAGGTCTCCACCAGCACTTCCGCCACCGCCGAGCCCAGCCCGTTGTGAATGCTATGGTTTTCGCAGGTCACGATCCGCCCGGTTTTCTCGGCGTAGTTTTTCACCAGCATCCGGTCGATGGGCTTCAGGGTAAACATGTCTATCACTGCCGCGCTAACGCCCTCCTGCTCAAGCTGACGGGCCGCTTCCAGCGCTTCGGCCACCATAATGCCGTTGGCAATCAGGGTAATGTCGCTTCCTTCGCGCAGGACATTGCCTTTGCCGATGGTAAACGTTGAACCCGGGGCATACACGCTTGGCGCCTGCTTACGGATAGTACGTACCCAGTAGAACCCGTCGAGGTCGATAAGCTGGCGCAGTATGTCTTCAAACATCACCGCGTCAGTCACCTCCAGCACTACCGAATGCGCCAGACCGCGCACAATGCCCATATCCTCGAACGACATATGCGTCCCGCCGTTGTGGCAGGCCGTCACGCCCGCATCCGAGGCAATAACCTTCACGTTATTTCGCTGGTAGTCCAGGGACATAAACAGCTGGTCGAAGCAGCGACGGCTGGCAAACGCGGTAAAGGTATGAACAAACGGCTTGCGGCCGGTGAGTGACAGCCCGGCCGCGGTACCGATCACGTTGGCCTCCATAATGCCGCAGTTGATCACATGTTGCGGATAATCGCGCGCCACGCCGTCCATCGCCATTGAGCTCATCAGATCCGCTTCCAGGGCGATGATCTCGCTCCCGGCTTCAATCTGTTTTGCCACAAAGCCCGCGTAGATCTTACGCATCTCTATGGCATCTTTCTGTCCTGCAGGTGCAACCTTAATCATGAGTTACCTCCAGCTGGCGGATCGCCTCGTCGAGGGCCGCTTTGCTCTCCGGGGTCAATCGCAGATGGTGCGAGTTACCCAGCTGTTCCAGATACGCCACTCCCTGTCCTTTGATGCTGTCGAGGATCACCACCCGCGGACGCGCATCCGCTGGCGGAACCGGTGCGGTGACCTTCAGCAGTGCCGGGATGTCATCTCCTTTCACCGTCACCACGTCAAAACCAAAGGCGCGGAATTTCCCTTCCAGATCGAACGCGCAGATGATCTCATCCAGCTCGCCATCAAGCTGTTGTTTATTCCAGTCCACAAACACCGTCAGGTTGTTAAGACGATGGTGGGCAATAAACTGGAACGCTTCCCAGCACTGCCCTTCGTTCAGCTCGCCGTCACCGACGATGCAAAAGACCCGATTTGACCGCCCGGCCAGCTTGTGCGACAGCGCCATGCCGCCCGCGATGGAGATCCCCTGGCCAAGCGAACCGGTCGTGGCATCCACACCGCGTGTTTTTAGCCGGTCCGGATGGCTTGGCAGGCGTGTGCCGTTCTGGTTAAGCGTGCTCAGCTCTTCCATCGGGAAATAGCCCTTAATCGCCAGCGTACTGTACAGGGCCGGTCCCGCATGGCCCTTCGACAGGACAAAGTAGTCTCGTTCTGGCCAGTCCGGGTCTGCCGGGTCAATTTTCATTACCGCACCGTACAGTACGGCCAGCGTTTCGACGACCGACATACTGCCGCCGTAGTGACCAAATCCCAGCTGCGTCAGCGATTTCAGGGTCTCGAGTCGAATTTGACGCGCGAGTTCGGTTATCTCATTCTCGTTCATGATTTGGCTCCGGTGTTTTCCTGCGCATTACCACCCGCAGATTTGTTTTTCGCGAACACGTTGTACGCCACCAGCAGCGCGAACAACGCAACGACAAGCCCGGTGATGGCCAGTGGTGACAGGAAGCGCGCCAGGTTGCCAAGCACAATCCCGACGGCGCCGAAATCAGCGTCCGAGAAAGTGGTATTGGCAAAGCCAATGGCTCCCAGTACAGGCAGCAGCAGCACCGGCAGGAAGGTGATTAAGAGCCCGTTGGCAAAGGCGCCAATCATTGCCCCGCGACGTCCACCGGTGGCGTTACCAAACACGCCCGCGGTTGCGCCGGTGAAGAAGTGCGGCACCACGCCCGGCAGGATCAGCACCCAGTTAAACTGGCCGCAGATAATTAACCCCACAATCCCCCCGAGGAAGCTGAACAGGAAGCCAATCAGCACCGCGTTGGGCGCATACGGATAGACCACCGGGCAGTCCAGGGCCGGACGCGCATTGGGCACCAGTTTTTCTGAAAAGCCGGTAAAGGCCGGGACGATTTCTGCCAGAATCAGGCGTACACCCTGCAGGATGATGAACACCCCAGCGGCGAAGGTGATTGCCATGATAATGGCGTAGACCAGGTAGTTCTGACCGCCGCTGAAGGTCGCCTCGACGTATTCACGCCCGGCGCTCACCGCCATGATCAGGTAGATAATCATCATGGTCAGAGAGATGGAGATCGAGCTGTCACGCAGGAAGCTCAGGTTCTTCGGCAGGTTCATCTCTTCGGTTGAACGTGAACCTTTTCCGACCTTGCTGCCAATCCAGCCGGACAGCACGTAGCCCAGGGTGCCGAAATGGCCGAAAGCAATATCATCGTTGCCAGTAATGCGCTTCATGTAACGCTGCGCAATCGCCGGGAAGAAGGCCATGACCAGCCCGAGGATCAGCGACCCCGTAAAGACCAGCCCTACCCCTTCAAAGCCCGCAACCGTGAGGATCACCCCAATCATGCACGCCATGTAGAACGTGTGGTGTCCGGTCAGGAAGATATACTTCAGACGGGTAAAGCGGGCGACGAGAATATTGGCCACCATCCCAAACGCCATAATCAGCGCAGTCGAGGCCCCATATTTCTCCAGCGCAATGGAAACAATCGCTTCATTATTGGGAATAATGCCCTGAATATTAAAGGCGTGTTCAAACATACCGCCTAATGGATTTAATGACCCCACCAGCACGGTGGCGCCACCGCCCAGCACAATAAACCCGAGAATAGTTTTAATGGTCCCTTTTACAACGTCAGAAAAGGCTTTTTTCTGCGCAACGAGACCAATTAAGGCAATCAGGCCCACCAGCACGGAAGGGACTTTTAAAATATCGACAACGAAATTCAGCGTTTCAAGGATAAACATATCCACCTCGCCTTATCAGGGTTATTGTCTTTCGAACCAGGCACGCAGCTGCGCTTCAAGTTCGTTGATATCGATGATGTTGTTGATCACCACCAGCTGGTTTTCCGGCACGCTGGCGCTGGAGGCAATATCTTTCGCCATCACGAAAAGATCGGCCGCCCCGGGGGTGGCTGAAGAGAGATCGGAGTGCTCAACCTCGGCGTCAATGTCCAGCTTCTTAAGCACTTTTTTAATATTCATTTCGACCATAAAACTACTGCCCAGGCCAGAACCGCATATAGCCATGATTTTCATTGTTGTCCCCTTTTTTTGCGTAGAGTATGTCCCATCACGCTTGCGCGTAATGTGTGTGACGAGTCGGATTAAATAATTAAATCAGAAGCGGTCGATTATCGTTTTTATTTCCTCCAGGATATTCGCCTGATGTAATTCCGCCATATCCTCATCGCTTGAAAATAATTCAGCCAGCGCGGAGATCATTTCGATATGGCTGTGTTTATCCGGTGCTGCCAGCATAACGATCACATCGACGGGATCAAATTCGCCTGCACCGAATGAAACGCCCTTCCTGAGTTTTAATAACGAGAGGCCCAGTCCTTTTGCCCCCTCTTCCGGCCGCGCATGCGGCATGGCCAGCCCTGGTGCCAGCACATAATAGGGTCCTAAAATGTGGTGCTGCTCAATGATGGCCGTCACGTATTCCGGCGCAATGACCTGCAGCTCCAGCAACGGTTTCGCGCATATCTCCAGCGCCTGCGGCCAACTCTCAACGCTATCCTGCAGCGTGATGGTTGTATCATATATCCACTTTTTGAGCATTTTCCCTCCCGACATCGCGCTAAAGATGAACAAACTTTATTCAACGCATAACGAATTGGCTGCGATCGGGATCACAAAGATAGCGCTACCAAGATCTAACATTCAGAAGTGTGATAGCGCTATCAAATTAACATCCTGGCGCGAAATCACAGCAAAAAAAGGGATTTAAGGCGTATACTGCCTGTCACGTGAAGCGAAGGATGAAATGAGTGGCGTCCTGTCAGCAGGAAGGTGTATGTCTCTAACCCGAAAACGGCGCAGTACCGGTAAAGTGACACTTGCCGATGTCGCACAGCTTGCCGGTGTGGGCACAATGACCGTGTCCCGTGCTCTCCGCACGCCTGAACAGGTTTCCGATAAACTGCGAGAAAAAATAGAAGCCGCGGTACAAGAGTTAGGCTATATGCCCAATCTTGCAGCCAGTGCGCTGGCTTCGGCCTCGTCATGGACGATTGCGATGGTCGTCCCCAATCTTTCCGAAGCCGGTTGTTCCGAAATGTTCGCCGGGCTCCAGCAGGTGTTACAGCCCGCCGGCTATCAGATCATGCTGGCCGAATCCCAGCATCGTCTTGAACAGGAAGAGAAATTGCTGGAAACGCTGCTGGCGTCAAATATCGCCGCAGCGATTTTGCTCAGCGTCGAACATACTGACACCGTGCGTCACTGGCTAAAAAACGCCTCGATTCCGGTGATGGAGATGGGCGCCATGCGCGCCGATCCTATCGATATGAATATCGGGATTGATAACGTCGCGGCCATGTATGAACTTACGGAAATGGTCATCAAACGCGGCTACCAGAACATCGGCCTGCTGTGTGCCAACCAGGAGCAGTGGATTTTCCAGCAGCATTTGCAGGGCTGGTACAAAGCGATGCTGCGCCACCATATGTCGCCTAACCGGGTGATTAACGCCGCCATGCCGCCGAGCTTTTCGACGGGGGCCGCACAACTTCCTGAATTTCTGCTGGCGTGGCCGGAGCTGGATGCGCTGGTTTGCGTCTCAGATGAACTGGCCTGTGGCGCGCTGTACGAGTGCCAGCGCAGGCGGATCAAGGTGCCGGACGATTTGGCCGTGGTCGGGTTTGGCGACAGCGACGTCAGCCGTGTCTGTCAGCCGCCGCTGACGACGATGGCAGTACCCCATCGTAAGATTGGTATTGAAGCGGGACGTGCATTGCTGGAACGTCTGAATGACGGAGACTGGCGCGATCAGAAACCCATCGCATCCAGTCTGTGTCTGAGGGAGAGCTGCTAAAGCTTATTCGGCCTCTTCTTCTTTCTCAGATTTGGTCGATTCGTTTTTGGCGTTGCGGGTCATCCACAGCGCCAGCGCTTTTAACGAATCCGGCGTGAACTCGTCACAACGCGCGGTGATCTCTTCCGGCGTCATCCAGCTCACTTCGCTTACTTCTTCTTCCTGCAGGGCGAACGGCCCGTGGGAAACGCAGCTAAACAGCCCGCCCCAGACACGGCAATGTTCGTCTTCAAAATAGAACTGTCCATGCTCGGCAAACGGTACGCCCGCAATGCCTAGCTCTTCTTCCGCTTCACGGCGTGCGGAATCCAGCAGGACCTCATCCGCCTGAACGACACCGCCCGCAGTGGCATCCAGCATACCAGGGAGAAAATCTTTGGTGTCCGTGCGGCGTTGAACCAAAATTTTGCCCATGCCGTCATGAACAACAATATACGTCGCACGATGACGCAGGCGTTCAGCGCGCATTTGTTCGCGGCTGGCCTGCGCGATCACTTCATTCTCTTCGTTGACAATGTCAACCCACTCTGTACTTGCCAAATGACTCTGCTCCACCATCGGGAAACCTTCTCGTCTAAGCGCTCTTACGGCGCGTTTACAGTTGAGGTGTAACTTACGGATTAATCGCTACCTGTGCAATAACTTGCTGATCATTAAGTGCGATAACGCTTAACGTATGCTCATCAAGCATGCCATAGCTCGCCGGGTATCCGCCTTTCGGGATGCTGACCGAACCTGGGTTGAAGTGATAAATCTCCCCGCGTTTTTCTGCTACCGGAATATGAGTATGGCCGTAAACCAGGACATCGCCAGCGGCCAGCGCCGGGAGATTATCCGGGCTAAAAAGATGACCATGGGTGAGGAACAGACGGCATTTTTCCAGCAGCACCTGTTGCCACGGGGAGGTCATGGGGAAGTGCAGCAGCATCTGATCCACTTCGCTGTCGCAGTTACCGCGCACGGCGATAATGCGCGAGGCATACGGGTTGAGTTTTTCCGCCACCTGCGCAGGGGCATAGCCTTCCGGCAATGCGTTACGTGGGCCATGGTTCAACACGTCACCCAGAATAACCAGCCACTGCGCCCCACTTTGTGCGAACAGGGAAAGAACGCGCTCGGTCGCGGGCAGCGATCCATGGATATCCGACGCAAACATCAGTTTCATCAGTCACTCCTCAGAAAAACAGACTGCCCTTATCATACCTTAAGCGCCAGGGCTTATCAGCCGACGCGCTTAGCGGAGAGTGCCACATAGCGCTGCACCGACGCACGTTGCCACTGGAAAGTGGCGTAATCCACCAGCAGCTGGGGGACGTCATCGCCGTTAAGGATCAAGCGGTTCAGCATCAGCGCCAGGTCGGTATCGGCAATACACCATTCGCCAAACAGGTTCGGGTTACCGTGGGCCAGCAGCGAGGTGGCGGTGTCAATCAGCTTTTGCGCGCTCTGCGCCCCCTCAGTACTCAGGGCGGGCTTTTTCACACCCGCAAATACCGCATCCGTGGAGCGTTCAACGCGAATCGGCACCAAATCGCTGCGTAGCCACGCCTGGATTTGCCGTGCCCGGGCCCGCTTTTGCAGATCGTGAGGATAAATACGCTCCCACTCTGGTGGCGCGAACCGATCTTCCAGGTATTCATCGATCGCCGACGATTCGCTCAGGGCGAAACCATCAATGTCCAGTACCGGCACGCGCCGGGTCAGATCGTAACCCTGCCACTGCGGTTTCAGGTGTTCACCGCCGTCCAGATCAACGGTTTTCAGGCTAAATGACAGCCCTTTTTCCGCCAGCGCCACGTACACGCTCATGACATAGGGTGAAAAGAATTGGGCATCGGACCACAACGTGATTACAGGCTGGTTCATAACATCCTCATCGGCTGATCGGTATTCCCTCAACATATAGTCTCTTTACGCCGCTGTCACTTGATGAAAACTCACGATTTTGCACAACCACCTATACTGATTGGTCATGGCATTACACTTCACACTGACAGGAGTTGAGAATGATCGACCTTTATTACGCCCCTACTCCAAACGGCCATAAGATCACCCTCTTTCTTGAAGAAGCCGAGCTGGAATACAGGATCATCCGCGTGGATATCAGCAAAGGCGATCAGTTCAGGCCTCTCTTTCTGGCCATCTCACCGAACAACAAAATCCCGGCCATCATCGATAACCTGCCAGCCGATGGCGGCAAACCGTTGAGCCTGTTTGAATCCGGGGAGATTTTGCTCTATCTGGCGGAGAAGACCGGCAAACTGCTGAGCGGGGAACTGCGCGAGCGTCACCACACGCTACAGTGGCTGTTCTGGCAGACAAGCGGCCTGGGCCCGATGCTGGGGCAGAACCACCACTTTACCGCTTACGCGCCACAACCCATCCCGTATGCGATAGAGCGCTATCAGGTGGAAACGCAGCGGCTGTACGGCGTACTGAACCGTCGGCTGGAAAAATCACCGTGGCTCGGGGGCGATCATTACAGTATCGCCGATATCGCCTGCTGGCCGTGGGTGAATACCCATGAACGTCACCGTATTGATTTAGCCTCTTACCCGGCGGTTAACAACTGGTTTGAACGTATCCGCACCCGCCCGGCGACCGAGCGGGCGATGAAAAAAATCCAGGAGATTTAGGCCTGCGCCCGGTTGGGCGCGTGTCAGGCTCTCATGTATTATGGGGAGGAAATACTGACACGGAGAAGACCTGCAATGTCGCAGCATGACGCTATTATTCGTATAAAAAATTTACGCTTACGTACTTTTATCGGTATCAAAGACGAGGAGATCGCCAACCGTCAGGATATCGTGATTAATGTGGTTATCCACTATCCGGCAGACAAGGCGAGAGGCAGTGAAGATATCAATGACGCGCTGAACTATCGCACGATTACGAAAAGCATCATTCAGTACGTGGAAAATAACCGCTTCTCTCTGCTGGAAAAATTAACTCAGGATGTGCTCGACATCGCACGCGAACATCACTGGGTCACTTATGCTGAAGTAGAGATCGATAAACTTCACGCCCTGCGTTATGCCGACTCCGTCTCCATGACGTTAAGCTGGCAGCGCCGGGCGTAAACCTGGAGGTTGTATGAAGATTCTGCTGACCGGCGGTACAGGCCTGATTGGGCGTCATCTCATTGCGCGCCTGCAGGCGTTACATCACGACATTACCGTGGTAACGCGCAGCCCTGAGAAAGCGCGCCAGGTGCTGGGTGCCGGTATCGACATCTGGAAAAATCTGGCTGACCGGCAGAATCTGGACGGTTTTGACGCCGTCATCAACCTGGCCGGTGAACCTATCGCCGACAAACGCTGGACGGAAGAGCAAAAACAGCTGTTATGCAGCAGCCGCTGGAACATCACCGAAAAGCTGGTCGAGCTGATCCGTAACAGCCATACCCCGCCATCGGTACTGATTTCCGGTTCTGCGGTAGGCTATTACGGCGATCTCGGTGAGGTGGTCGTGACCGAAGAAGAGCCGCCGCACAACGAGTTTACCCATAAGCTCTGCGCCCAGTGGGAACGTATTGCCTGTGCTGCCCAGAGCGATAATACCCGCGTGTGCCTGCTGCGTACCGGCGTCGTTCTCGCGCCGAAAGGCGGCATTCTGGCGAAAATGCTTCCTCCGTTCCGGCTCGGACTGGGCGGCCCCATCGGTAATGGTCGTCAGTATCTGCCGTGGATCCACATCGACGATATGGTCAACGGTATTCTCTGGCTGCTGGATAACGATCTGCGTGGGCCGTTCAATATGGTTGCGCCGTACCCGGTGCGTAACGAGCAGTTTGCCCACGCGCTGGGCCATGCTCTGCATCGCCCGGCGATTTTGCGCGTGCCCGCAACCGTGATTCGCCTGATGATGGGTGAAGCGTCCGTGCTGGTGCTGGGCGGGCAGCGCGCGCTGCCTAAACGGCTGGAAGCGGCCGGGTTTGCGTTTCGCTGGTATGACTTAGAAGAGGCGTTGAGGGATGTGGTGGGATGAATATGTTACATTTGTACGCCATGTCCCGATGAAATGGCGTAACAATGGCAACCATCACCACACCCCGGCTTCACCTCACCCCTTTCGAACCCACTGACTGGGCCTTCTTCCGCTCGTTGCGGGAAGATCGCAATATCATGCGTTACATGGCCGCCATCGCGCCGGAAAAAGAGACCCGGCGCGTATTTGCTGCGCGCTTAACGGCGGCGCACGTTTTTGTGATTCGTTTTCATGATGATGACACGCCACTGGGCGATATCGGCCTGCATATCAGCCCAGAGAATCGTGAAGAGGCGGATATTGGCTATACGGTTGTGCCTGCTGCACAGGGGAAAGGTATCGCCAGTGAGGCGTTGCGGGCGGTATGTGAATATGCGTTTAACCAGACCGGCGTGAAAGCGATTAACGCCTACGTACTGGCGGACAACGGCGGGTCGGTGCGGGTACTGGAGAAAGCGGGGTTTGTGCGTACGCAGGTGCTGGAGAAGGCGTACGAGATTGACGGCGTACGGTATGACGACTGGGTGTATCGGCTGGAGTGCGGTACGGTCTGATGCCCTCACCCCGGCCCTCTCCCACAGGAGAGGGAGAAAACCCAGCCTGTAGGCCCGGTAAGCGAAGCGCCACCGGGCGATTGGGCTGCACCGCGGCCCTCTCCCACGGGGCTGAGGGTTCCCCACAAAATAATGCCTGCACGGAGGACCCCCTCTCCCTTGAGGGCTGAGGGTTCCCCAGAAAAATGAAAAGCACGATGAAGTGTGATCTACTGGTTGCGCTAACAAATCAGAAGAGACCTCATCGTGCCTTTACAGACAGTCTGCCAGAAATTTTTCTCCGCGTCTT
>NZ_JAQZRK010000028.1:0-67991 GCF_028737495.1 Enterobacter cloacae complex sp. 2022EL-00981 | reverse complement strand
CAGTCCACTGCAGGGATCTACAATACAGGCTCGTGGCCTAAGGCCGGGTACGGCATGGGGACTGCCTGACAGAAAGAACTGGCCGGTTCTTTCTGTACGGGAGGATAATACAAGGCCGGGTAAGCGCGAGCGCCACCCGGCATTTACAGTGAGGATCAATCCTTATCCGTCGCGCTCAGCGTCACGGAGGAGAGATAGTTCAGCAGCGCGATATCGTTGTCCACGCCCAGTTTCATCATGGCTGATTTCTTCTGGCTACTGATGGTTTTAATACTGCGGTTCAGCTTCTTGGCAATCTCGGTCACGAGGAAACCTTCAGCGAAAAGACGCAGAACTTCGCTCTCTTTTGGCGACAGGCGTTTGTCACCGTAGCCACCTGCACTGATTTTTTCCAGCAGACGAGAGACGCTCTCAGGGGTGAACTTTTTGCCTTTCTGCAGCGCAGCCAGCGCTTTAGGCAGGTCAGTTGGTGCGCCCTGTTTCAGTACAATCCCTTCGATATCCAGATCCAGCACGGCGCTCAGAATCGCCGGGTTGTTATTCATGGTCAGAACAATGATCGAGATGTCCGGGAAGTGACGTTTAATATATTTGATGAGCGTGATCCCATCACCGTATTTGTCTCCAGGCATGGAGAGATCGGTAATGAGCACGTGTGCATCAAGTTTTGGGAGGTTATTGATCAGTGCTGTAGAGTCTTCAAATTCACCGACTACATTCACCCACTCGATCTGTTCAAGTGATTTGCGAATACCGAACAGTACAATCGGATGGTCATCGGCAATAATTACGTTCATATTGTTCATGTATTAGGCTACCTTGCTACAGCAAGCTTTTGACGTAGGCGTCAATGTCGCTGATGTATTTTTCAATGCCAGAGGCATCTTTCTCACGAATTAGATGTTCCAGCGTTTCACATAACTGCTTGCCGGGAACCAGATTAAGCATGGCAAACACCCCTTTAAGCCGGTGTGCTGTCTGCGCCAGCGCTGCAAAATCATTCGCAGCGGACTCAGTATACAACCGCTTAACATCATCTGGTACTGTATCAACAAAGAGTGAATAATATCCGCTGGCGTGAAGCTCGGCATTTTCATTGCCGCCTAACGGGGATTCCGCTATCTCTTCCTGCGCCAGTTGCTCTTCTATTAGTTGTAGTACAGCTTCCTGCATCGCATTGCTTATATTAAAGTTGACGCGCAGCTGGCCTGGGCCGATTTTTCGCACGCCTGGCTCATCATCGCTTAAAAGCAAGCCGGAGGCAGTAAGATTAGACGGATTATCAGTTAAAAACAGATCAAATTCTTGACTTGAGAGTCTTTCATCCGGCGTGATGCAGGCCGCACCCCAGTTTTCCAGCAGGCGTACCACGATATTGCGGATCTCGTTCGAGGTCACATCCACCATCACAACCACATCGTCCAGCAGGCGTTCTTCATCTTCTTCCTGAGGATTGGCGGCCATTTTTACGTGCAGCGAATAACGGGTGCCAAGCGATTCACGGGCTTTAATGTTCAGATGGCCGCCAAGCTTACGCGCCAGCTGATCGCACAGCCAGAAGGTCAGGGCATTGGCCTTACCGTAGCGATCGCTTTGGGTATCGTTCAGGAACGGGAAGTGCAGATTATCAATCTCACTGGTTGTTACGCCTTCACCGGTATCGAGGATACGGAACGTCAGACGATCCTCCGCGGACTCGTCGGTATTGACCTCAAGCGTGATTTTGCCAATTTGCGTGGTGGTGACGGCGTACTGAATAATCATCAGCAGAATTCGACGCAGCGCCTCACGATCGCCGTGACGTTCGTCGTTGGCTGGCAGATGGTTGTTGATCAGCAGCTGCAGACCTTTGCGCTTAATCACCGGCAGAACTTCCGGCACTACTTCGTCAATCAGATCCTGAATCGAGAAGAGGGTCGGCGTGCCTTTCCAGAAGTCGTTCTCAAGCATGTTCGCGAGCTGGATCTCATCCACCATCCGCACCAGCGAATCCGCCTGGCTTGCCAGCTGTTGGCTTTCAGGTGTGCTCAACGCCGCCGCCTGCGTCGCCAGCGTTCTTAATGGCTGTTTGAAGGCATCACCAATATTTTGCATAAACGCGGCGCGACCCTGCTGATTTTTCTCATACAGTCTTTGCGCCTGCTTCAGTTTTTTGTTCACCAGCACTTCGCGATCCTGATCGCGAATAATGAAGATCTGCGTGCGGGAGGCGACCTGGCTGCGGAACTGACGGATCTCGTACAGTTCATTATTGACGGTGGCCTGAATCACCCCCTGATGCTGATCCGCCATGGTGGTGATGTTCTGCAGGTTAAGATGCGGCAGCAGATGGTCGGCAATTTTATTGCTCATCACCGTGCGGTTGGCTTCCTGGTCGTGAACCAGCACACCCAGCGGCAGTACTGAGATGATTTCTTCATTCAGGGCACGTAATACGCGCAATTCATTACTGGTTCCGGCCGGGACCGTTGAGGCATCGCTCTGACGCCCGGGCTGGAAACGGAACGTACTGTAGCCAAACAGCGCCAGCGCCAGTAGCCCAATATTCAGTAGCAGCGGTAACAGGATATTTTGCAGGGTGTCGAGCAGCAATGTGCCAAACGGCACCTGCCACACCAGGCGCATACCGGTTGAGTTCAGCGAGGAGGCAATTTCAATCTTCGAGCCGTTAAAGGAGATAGAAACGCTTTCTGCGGCCTCTTTATCCGAGGCAGCACGCATGTTCTGGGTACTGCTGTCCGGCTCCAGGCGGAAGCTGTCGAGCGGCATATCCGGCGGGATCAGATCGTTAATTGGCAGATCGAACGCCACAACCGTCGCCAGATGTCCTGGCTGGTTAAAGGTGGTGCGCAGGGTAAAGTAATGGCCATTTTGCCAGGCCAGACGGCGCAGGGAAGAGAAACTTTCGCGTTCATCAAGGGCGTTCGCCTGCTGCAGCATTTCTGCCCGGCGGGAATCGACAATGCTGCCCACGGTCGTCTCTTTAAAACCCGAGGAGAGATCTTTAAGCGGCAGGGTTGAGATCAGGATCATGCTGTTATCCTGACCGTTCAGATAGTACATCGACCATGGCACCGTCTCGGCACCCCAGAGGGTATCGAGATAGGTTGAAATGCGCTGCGTCATCTCAAGCGTCGCGCTGTCGTGCGAGCCGAAAATAAGCGCTTCCGTTTTGCGCTGCGGCTTTTCCAGGTAGTAAACGTCCTGCTTCAGGCGCGTTTCCTGCAGCCCTTCACCTGAGGACGTCGCCGGGGCGGCCGCGATATTGTCGTAAATCTGCCAGGTGGCGTAGCGCCAGGTGTCAATGCGCTTGTGCACGGCATGCGTGATATCAACGACCTGATAGCTCTTATCCTTCAGCCAGGCGTTCACCGCGCTCTGAACCATAACCCCCATCGTGACCAACAGCACAACGATCAAAAGAAGAAAGAAACGGGTGATGCTCCCGGGGAGAAGGGAGAATTTGCTCGGGGCGGTAGTTTCAGTCTGACTCATTGATATGTTTAACCCGTAATGGCCGTGCTTTATGGCGATAGGGCAGTATAAAGGGTAATAACTGAATTTCCAGCCTCATAGCCTTTGAACACGCGACTTTTTCCTCTGTGAGTACTACTGAATGGTCTGTATTAAATGTGTACATACCCGAGGTGAATGTACAGATTACGCTCAATATCAGACAGAGAATAGCACGAATAAACAAGAAATTATGTTTTGTTGCGTTGCGTTTTATGCGGGAGGGGTTTCAGGTGAATTTAGTTAATAGTCGTTATGATTTCTGTGCGGTAGCACAAAAAAAGAATAATTACGTAAAGAAAGGTAAAAAAAAACCGAATGCGAAGCATCCGGTTGAATTAGGGATAAACAGACATTCAAAGCTGAATGACGGTAATAAATAAAGTTAATGATGATAGCGAGAGTTATTTTAGTGATTACGCACGATCTTGTTTTGTCATTCAGTGCTGTAAATTTTTATATTGTAACTATATGATTTTTATGGGTGTTTATTTTCGTTTGATTATTAGTGCTAATTTCTTAAGCGCTTTGTGCTTTGTAAAAGTTCCTTGATGTTTACAAGTTGAAACATCTTGATAGTGAAATGAAACATTTTCAAAGTTTTCGTATCATATTCCTGTTGGATTATTCTGTAATTTTGAGGAGAATGAAATTGCCGACTGGTTAAGAGGGTTAACCGGTAAGCAGTGGTAATAATAAGGCATATAACAGAGGGTTAATAAAATGAAAGTTAAAGTACTGTCCCTCCTGGTACCAGCACTGCTGGTAGCAGGCGCAGCAAATGCGGCTGAAATTTATAACAAAGACGGCAACAAATTAGATCTGTACGGCAAAGTCGATGGTCTGCACTATTTCTCTGATGACGACAGTCAGGATGGCGACCAGACCTACATGCGTCTTGGCTTCAAAGGCGAAACTCAGGTTAACGATCAACTGACCGGTTACGGCCAGTGGGAATACCAGATTCAGGGTAACTCTGGTGAGAACGAAAACAACTCCTGGACTCGTGTGGCGTTCGCCGGTCTGAAATTTGGTGACGCGGGTTCTTTCGACTACGGTCGTAACTACGGTGTTGTTTACGATGTGACTTCCTGGACCGACGTTCTGCCAGAATTTGGCGGCGACACCTACGGTTCTGACAACTTCATGCAGCAGCGTGGTAACGGCTTCGCGACCTACCGTAACAGCGATTTCTTCGGCCTGGTTGATGGCCTGAACTTCGCCGTTCAGTATCAGGGTAAAAACGGTAGCGCAAGCGGTGAAGACCAGACTAACAATGGTCGTACTGAACTGCGTCAGAACGGTGACGGCGTCGGCGGTTCTATCACTTATAACCTGGGCGAAGGCTTCGGTATCGGTACTGCCGTGTCCAGCTCTAAGCGTACCAGCTCCCAGAACGATCTGACTTACGGTAATGGCGACCGCGCTGAAACCTACACTGGCGGTCTGAAATACGACGCTAACAACATCTACCTGGCTGCTCAGTATACTCAGACCTATAACGCGACTCGCGTAGGTAACCTGGGTTGGGCTAACAAAGCGCAGAACTTCGAAGTGGTTGCTCAGTACCAGTTCGACTTCGGCCTGCGTCCATCCGTGGCTTACCTGCAGTCCAAAGGTAAGGATCTGGAAAACGGTTACGGCGATCAGGATCTGCTGAAATATGTTGATGTTGGTGCGACTTACTACTTCAACAAAAACATGTCTACCTATGTGGACTACAAAATCAACCTGCTGGATGACAAAGAGTTCACCCGTAACGCAGGTATCAGCACTGACGATATCGTAGCACTGGGTCTGGTTTACCAGTTCTAATCGCTTTTCAGTGTAACAAAGGGGCCGGCTGGCCCCTTTTTATTGCCTTTTTTAAGGCCTTTCAATTCCCGCGTTTTGGTGTACTCTTGCCGCCCTGGCATGAGGATAATAATGAATGGACATGACTTTTTTACGCGCCAGCGTCCTGGCAACCTTTTTTTTCCTGACCGCATGTGACTCTTCCACGCCTGTGGCACACACCGACGCGCCAGCGGCGACGGTGCTGGAAGGCAAAACGATGGGGACATTCTGGCGCGTCAGCGTAATGAACCTTGATAAAGCACGCGCAGAAGAACTTCGCGGCAAAATTCAGTCTCAGCTGGATGCCGACGATCAGCTGCTATCCACCTACAAAAACGACTCGGCGCTGATGCGCTTTAACCTCTCTACCAGCACGTCCCTGTGGCCGGTGAGCGAGGAGATGGCCGATATCGTGACCGAATCGATGCGCGTGGGCTATAAAACCCACGGTGCGATGGACGTGACCGTGGGGCCGTTAGTTAACCTCTGGGGATTCGGCCCAAATAAGCAGCCGGTGACCACCCCCGATCAGGCGGCCATTGACGACGCCCGCGCCCGGACAGGGCTTCAGCACCTGACGGTGATCAACCAGTACGGGCAACAGTATCTGCAAAAAGACATCCCCGATCTGTTTGTTGACCTGTCGACAGTCGGGGAAGGTTATGCGGCGGATCATCTGGCCGCACTGATGGCTCAGGAAGGCATCCCGCGATATCTGGTCTCCGTGGGTGGCGCATTGGTCAGCCGGGGGATGAACGCCAGCGGCAAACCGTGGCGTGTGGCGATTCAAAAACCGACCGACCAGCAAAATGCGGTGCAGGCAATTGTCGATATTAACGGCCATGGCATCAGCACCTCCGGCAGCTACCGTAACTATTACGAGCTCGACGGGAAGCGGATCTCGCATGTCATTGACCCCCAGACCGGGCGACCCATTACGCATAATCTGGTCTCGGTTACGGTGATTGCCCCGACGGCGCTGGAAGCCGATGCCTGGGATACCGGGTTAATGGTGCTCGGTACTGAGAAAGCCAAAGAGGTGGTTCGTCAGCAAGGGCTGGCGGTATATATGATCACCAAAGAGGCCGACGGCTTTAAGACCTGGAGTTCACCGCAGTTCGACAGCTTCCTGGTGAGCGAAAAGAATTAAAAAGCAAGGTTGCGGGTTTTTGATTGCTGGCGCTCAGGCAAGCTGTAGGTATGCTTGTAAGAGGAGCCGATGATGAAAAACCCGACCTATATGACCGATGAGGATCGCTGGCAGGCTGTGCTGGCCCGCGATCCGCGTGCTGACGAACAGTTTGTCTTTGCCGTCCAGACGACAGGGATCGTATGTCGTCCGTCCTGTCGCGCCCGACACGCGCTGCGTAAAAATGTCCACTTTTACCCCGATGTGCACCATGCTGTTCAGGCTGGGTTTCGGCCGTGCAAGCGCTGCCGACCGGACAAACGCGACCCGCAGGAAGAGAAGCTGGCAAAAGTGGAGCGCGCCTGCCGCCTGCTGGAGCAGGATCCCGCGTTAACGCTGGAAATGCTGGCGCAGCAGGTTGCCATGAGTCCTTTCCATTTTCACCGCCTGTTTAAATCCGTAACCGGGATGACGCCAAAAGCCTGGCAGCAGGCGGCGCGAGGACAGCGCCTGCGCAATGCGCTCGCCCACGGGGATAAAATAACCGATGCCGTGCTGGCGGCAGGGTTCCCGGACAGCAGCAGCTACTATCGTAAAGCCAACGACGCGCTGGGCATGACGGCAAAGCAGTACCGTAAAGGGGATGTCGCAGTGCGCTATGCCATCAGCGAGTGTGCCTTAGGCCGCTGTCTGGTGGGTGAAAGCGAGCGGGGGATCTGCGCAATATTGCTGGGCGATGATGATGTCAAAGTCACCCAGGAGATTTTGTCGCTGTTTCCGGACGCGGAACGCGCGCCGCTGGAAGGCGAATTTGCCCGACGTATTGCTCAGGTTATCCATACCATCGATAACCGTGGCGTGCCGCTGGCTCTGCCGCTGGATATTCGCGGAACCGCTTTCCAGCAGCAGGTCTGGCAGGCTCTGCGCAATATTCCCTGCGGTGAAACAGCCAGCTACCAGCAGGTGGCGCAGGCGATTGGCAAACCTGGCGCGGTACGTGCGGTGGCCGCAGCGTGTGCCGCAAATAAACTGGCGATCGTCATCCCTTGTCATCGTGTTGTACGCCAGGACGGAGCGCTTTCGGGCTATCGCTGGGGGACGGAACGAAAGGCGCTATTATTGAAACGTGAGTCCAGGAATCAGGAGGGATAATGCTCGATTTCTTTGCGGATGCAGAACCCTGGCAGGAGCCGCTAGCGCCTGGCGCAGTGATCCTGCGCCGGTTTGCACTCTCCCGGGCCTCGGCGCTGCTGGCCGGGATCCATGACGTCGCGGCCGTTTCGCCATTCCGACATATGGTGACGCCTGGCGGCTATACCATGTCGGTGGCGATGACCAACTGCGGTACTGCAGGATGGGCAACCAACGAACGGGGCTATCTCTATGCCCCGGACGATCCCGTCACCGGCAAGCCCTGGCCGCCCATGCCTGCGGTTTTTCAGGCGCTCTGCCATGATGCCGCCGTCGAGGCCACCTATCCCGATTTTCAACCGGATGCCTGTCTTATCAACCGCTATGGCGTTGGGGCGAAACTCTCGCTGCATCAGGATAAAGATGAACCCGATCTGCGTGCGCCGATCGTCTCGGTATCCCTGGGGCTGCCCGCCGTGTTTCAATTCGGCGGGTTACGCCGCAACGATCCTCTCCAGCGTCTGATGCTGGAGCATGGGGATGTGGTGGTGTGGGGCAGGGAGTCGCGGCTCTATTACCACGGCATTCAGCCACTGAAGCCTGGCGTCCATCCGCAGACGGGCGAGTTCCGCTTTAACCTGACTTTCCGCCAGACCGCGCCAGGCAAACAAAAATAAGAATTATTCTTGATGTAAACGCAGGGCAGTTTACACTGCTGGCTGATTTTTATTGTCCGGATTGCCTGCATGCAACTACTTCTTCTTGTCTGGCGTCAGTATCGCTGGCCCTTTATTGCGGTAATGGCGCTAAGCCTTGCCAGCGCCGCATTAGGTATTGGTCTTATCGCCTTCATCAACGTGCGTTTGATCGAAATGGTCGACACCTCGCTGTCCGTTCTGCCGGAATTTCTGGGGCTATTATTGCTGCTGATGGCGGTCACGCTGGGTTCCCAGCTGGCGCTGACGGCCCTCGGGCATCATTTCGTCTTCCGCCTGCGCAGCGAGTTTATCAAGCGGATCCTGGACACCCAGGTGGAGCGCGTCGAGCAGCTCGGCAGCGCCTCTTTGCTGGCGGGACTGACCAGCGACGTGCGCGCCATCACCATTGCGTTTGTCCGTCTGCCGGAGCTGGTGCAGGGCATTATCCTGACCGTTGGCTCGGCGGCCTATCTCGCCTGGCTCTCCAGCAAGATGCTGGCCGTTACGGCACTGTGGATTACTATTACCATCTGGGGTGGTTTCCTGCTGGTTTCCCGCGTCTACAAACACATGGCGGTACTGCGTGAAACCGAGGACAAACTCTATAACGATTACCAGACGGTACTGGAAGGGCGTAAAGAGCTGACCCTTAACCGCGAGCGTGCCGAGCATATCTTCAACAACCTCTACATCCCGGACGCGCGTGAATACCGGCACCATATTATCCGTGCCGATACCTTCCACCTGAGCGCGGTTAACTGGTCGAACATTATGATGCTGGGCGCGATTGGCCTGGTCTTCTGGATGGCCAACAGCCTGGGCTGGGCCGATACCAATGTAGCGGCAACTTACTCCCTGACGCTGCTGTTTTTGCGCACACCGCTGCTCTCTGCCGTCGGTGCATTGCCCACCTTGCTGAGCGCGCAGGTGGCGTTTAATAAGCTCAAAAAGTTCGACCTTGCGCCGTTCAAAGCCGAGTTCCCGCGCCCTCAGGCCTTCCCGAACTGGCAAACGCTGGAACTGCGTAACGTCACATTCCGCTACCAGGACAACGCCTTTTCCGTGGGGCCGGTCAATCTGACGATTCATCGCGGCGAACTGCTGTTTCTCATTGGCGGTAACGGCAGCGGGAAATCGACGCTGGCGATGTTGCTGACGGGGTTATATCAGCCGCAATCGGGTGACATTCTGCTGGATGGCCGCGCGCTCAGCGCAGAGAAGCCTGAGGATTATCGCAAGCTGTTCTCGGCGGTATTCACCGATGTCTGGCTCTTCGATCAGCTGCTGGGGCCGGAAGGGCAACAGGCTAACCCGGCGCTGGTGGAGAAGTGGCTGGCGCATCTGCAGATGTCGCACAAGCTTGAGCTGCAGGACGGCAAGATCCTCAACCTCAAGCTCTCGAAAGGCCAGAAAAAGCGCGTGGCGCTGCTGCTGGCCCTGGCGGAAGAGCGCGACATCATTCTGCTGGACGAGTGGGCGGCGGATCAGGACCCGCATTTCCGCCGCGAGTTCTACCAGGTGCTGCTGCCGCTGATGCAGGCGATGGGCAAAACCATCTTTGCCATCAGCCATGACGATCACTACTTCATTCACGCCGACCGGCTGCTGGAGATGCGTGACGGCAAGCTGAGCGAACTGACCGGTGAAGAGCGCGATGCGGCGTCTCGCGATGCGGTGGCGCGCACGGCCTGAAGCCTTCACTCTAACCCTCTCCCACGGGGAGAGGGGATAAATCGTGCATGTTATGCCGATTTTTTCTCCATCCCGCCCCGTTGTTTATTCTTATTTACATATCTCCGCGCTATGCTTAAAGCCAACTTATTTCATGGATTTATGATTAATGTCGGTTTTAAAGAAAAACAGTGCCAGGCAGCGCGACCAGGAACGTGCGCGTCTCATCTGGCTCCTTACGACGGATAAAGCGGTCACCTCTGCGTTACTGGGCAAACTGACCCTGGCTGAGCAATATGATGTCGGCACACTGGCCGACGATATTGCTGAGGTAGGTGCGCTGGTTGCTCATTTACCCCCGCCAGATCTGGCGGATACCCTGGAAGCGCTCCCCTCGGAAGAGCGTCATGCTCTGTGGCGTCTGGTGCAGGATCATGAGCGCGGGCAGGTGTTGCTCGAAGCCTCTGAAAACGTCTGGGACGATCTCATTGATGAGATGAGCGACCGGGATATCCTTGATGCCCTGCAGACGCTGGATATTGACGAACAGATTTATCTCGTTCAGCACCTGCCGCGAAACCTGACCGGGCGATTACTGGCTTCGCTGCCTGCGGAAGAGCGGGCACGCGTGCGTCAGGTGATGCACTATGACAAACACAGCGTGGGCGCCATTATGGAGTTTGGCGTCATCATGGTGCGCCCGGATGTAACTCTCGGTACGGTGCAGCGCTATCTGCGTCGCCTGGGCAGCATGCCGGACAACACCGATAAGCTGTTCGTCACCTCCCGGGATAAAACCCTGCTTGGCGAGCTGGAGCTTAAAACGATCCTGCTCAACAGCACCCAGCGGCGGGTGAGTGAGGTGATGGAAACCGAGCCGATGGTCTTCTCCCCGGAAGACGACGCGGAAAAAGCGGCCCGTACCTTCGAACGTGACGACCTTGTGAGCGCGGCGGTCGTCGATTCTGTGGGTAAACTGATGGGGCGTCTGACCATCGATGAGATCGTTGACGTGGTTTACGAAGAGACCGATAACGATTTACGTGCGCTCGGCGGGATCAGCGCCGAAGATGACGTCCACGCCTCCGTCGGCAAGGCGGTGAAAACCCGCTGGGCATGGCTCGCCATTAACCTCTGCACTGCATTTATCGCCTCCCGGGTAATCGACGGCTTTGAACACACCATTTCACAATTGGTCGCGCTGGCCTCGCTGATGCCGATTGTGGCCGGCATTGGCGGCAACACCGGCAACCAGACCATTACCATGATCGTCCGTGCATTGGCGCTGGAGAACATTCAGCCGGGTAACTTCGCCTTCCTGATCTTCAGGGAGATGGGGGTGGCGCTGATTAACGGCCTGGTGTGGGGCGGCATTATGGGCGGCATTACCTGGTGGCTGTACGATGATATGGCGTTAGGCGGGGTGATGATGCTGGCGATGGTGCTGAATCTGCTGGTGGCCTCCATGATGGGGGTCATTATCCCCCTGACGATGACCAAACTGGGGCGCGACCCCGCGGTGGGGTCGAGCGTGATGATTACCGCCATCACCGATACCGGCGGTTTCTTTATTTTTCTTGGGCTTGCAACGATTTTTCTTCTTTAAGCCGACGCTTGAGCCGGGCGGGAAGCAATGCCATCACAATAATCCCGCCCAGCACGCCAATGGCCAGGTTACCGGTTGAAACCGTTGCTGCAACGGTAATCAGCATCACAACCGTTTCGGCAATGGGCGCACTTTTTAACGTGGCAGGCTGAAGGCTGTGCCAGTTAAACGTTTTGATGGCAACAATCGCCATGATCCCGGCCAGAACGGCCATAGGGATTTTTGCCATCACCTCACTGAGGGCGGTGACCAGCACCAGCAGCACCATGCCCGCTGCAAAAGTTGAGACGCGACTGCGACCTTTGCCCATCTCCACGTTGACGATGGTTTGTCCGATCATGGCACAGCCCGCGATCCCGCCGTACAACCCGGCAAGAATATTCCCTGCGCCGAGGCCGATACTTTCACGGCGTTTGCTGGACGTCGTCGCGGTCAGTTCATCCACCAGTTTTGCCGTCAGCAGTGATTCCAGCAGGCCGACAAAAGCGATACTCAGCGCGCATGGCCAGATGATGCTGAGCGTTTCCATGTTCAGCGGAACGAGCAGCTGCGTCATCCCTGGCAAACCACTGCTCATAGAACCTTCATCCCCCACCGTCGGGAGAACCTGTCCGCTGGTCACGGTGAACAGGGTGAGCAGTACAATCGCAATAAGCGGTGACGGGATGCTTTTAACAAAGCGCGGCACCCACAGCACAATCAGCAGCGTCAGCACGAACAGACCCACAATCAGTGGGCTGCGGCTCCAGAAATGGGGAACCTGCGCGAAGAAAATTAACAATCCCAGCGCATTTACGAAGCCGGTCATCACCGACTGGGGAATAAAGCGCATCAGGCGCGCCATTCCGAGCACGCCGAACAGAATCTGGATTATCCCCGCCATCAGGACCGCCGGCAGGATGTACTGCACGCCGTGCTGATGCACCATCGGGCCAATCACCAGCGCGACGGAGCCCGCAGCTGCTGTGACCATCGCACGACGACCGCCGAACGCTGAAAGGGTCAGACACAGCACCACAGAGGCAATCAGGCTGACCTTTGGGTCAACGCCTGCGACCACGGAAAAGGAGATCACCTCAGGAATGAGGGCCAGAGCGGTAATTACGCCTGCCAGCGTTTCGCGTAGCAGCAGTTGAGGGGAACGCAGCACCGTGGCGACCTGGTCTTCACGGGAAAGAGAAGCATGGGGTAATGACATAACAATTCGCAGATTAGGGCGGGCTTCCGTGCGCGCGATCACAAAGTGCAGCATAGTAACCAGAAATACCGCGCCTTGCCAGTTTCATCCGGCAATCCCACACAAACAATCCATCATTAAATTTCACAATTACAATAATTTCGTAACCTTTAAACAATATTTAAAAGTTGCTACCGTTCCCCCCGCAGCTTTTTTCACCTGCAATTTCCACGCTTCAAGCACTACTCAACTAAGGCAAAATTATGAAAAAAATGACTGCCATGCTCTTTTCTCTGGCCGTGGGGCTGAACACCGTCTCTATGGCGGCGAACGCTGACACACCAAAAGAGCAGGAAACGGACGTCCTTTTAATTGGTGGCGGTATCATGAGCGCCACGCTGGGAACCTATCTGCAAGAGCTCCAGCCGGACTGGTCGATGACCATGGTCGAGCGCCTGGATGGCGTCGCGCAGGAGAGTTCAAACGGCTGGAACAACGCCGGTACCGGACATTCGGCACTCATGGAACTGAACTATACGCCGCAGAAAAAGGACGGTTCCATTAGTATCGAGAAGGCGGTAGAGATCAACGAAGCATTCCAGATTTCTCGCCAGTTCTGGTCTCACCAGGTGAACAGCGGCGTGATGCACGATCCGCACTCGTTCATCAACACCGTGCCGCACATGAGCTTTGTGTGGGGCGAGCAGAATGTGAACTTCCTTCGCGCACGCTACGCGGCGCTGCAGCAGAGCACGCTGTTCCGCGGCATGAAATATTCTGAAGATCACGCGCAGATCAAAGAGTGGGCACCGCTGGTGATGGAAGGCCGTGACCCGAACCAGAAGGTGGCGGCAACCCGTACTGAGATTGGTACTGACGTCAACTATGGCGAAATCACCCGTCAGCTGGTGGCCTCTCTGAAGAAAAAAGAGAACTTCAATCTGCAGCTCAGCACCGAAGTGCGTGGCTTTAAGCGCAACGCTGACAACAGCTGGAGCGTGACCGTTGCCGATCTGAAAAACAACGAAGCCGAGCACGTTATCAAGGCAAAGTTTGTCTTTATTGGTGCGGGCGGTGCGGCGCTGAAACTGCTGCAGGAGTCCGGTATTCCGGAAGCGGACGACTACGCGGGCTTCCCGGTGGGCGGTCAGTTCCTGGTGTCGGAAAACCCGGAAGTGGTGAACCGTCATCTGGCAAAAGTGTATGGTCAGGCCTCCGTGGGGGCGCCGCCAATGTCCGTTCCACACATCGATACCCGTATGCTTGACGGTAAGCGTGTGGTGCTGTTCGGGCCGTTTGCAACCTTCTCCACTAAGTTCCTGAAGAACGGCTCGTTGTGGGATCTGCTGAGCGCAACCACCACCTCAAACGTGAAGCCAATGATGGATGTCGGGCTGGATAACTTCGATCTGGTGAAATACCTGATTAGCCAGGTGATGCTTTCTGATGAAGAACGCTTCGAGGCGCTGAAAGAGTACTATCCGCAGGCGAAGAAAGAAGACTGGCGTCTGTGGCAGGCGGGTCAGCGCGTACAGATCATCAAACGCGATCCGAAAGAGGGCGGTGTGCTGCGTCTGGGTACCGAAGTGGTAAGCGATAAAGACGGCACTATTGCCGCCCTGCTGGGGGCTTCCCCTGGTGCCTCTACCGCTGCACCTATCATGCTGCACCTGATGGAAAAAGTGTTTAAAGATAAAGTCGCCACGCCGGAATGGCAGGCGAAGCTGAAAACGATTATTCCATCCTACGGTACGAAGCTGAACGGTAACGTGGACGCGACGGAGCAGGAGCTGGAATACACCAGCCGCGTGCTGCAGCTGCAATACGTTAAGCCGCAGGCTGCTGATGCTGCACCAAAAGCGGAGCTGAAGCCGCAGGCAGAAAACAAACCTGTGGCGGATATCGCGCTGTAAGGTAAAAGCAAAACGGTAACATCCGTTACCGTTTTTAGTGTTTTCTCCCTCTCCCGGTGGGAGAGGGTTGGAATGAGGGCACCAGAGCACACCCATTCCGGGTCGGGTAAGGCGAAGCCGCCACCCGACTTATTCTTAACGTACTACCGCTTGTCCGATGTTTTCATCCGCCTTCCACACGCGATATTTCACTTCCACGTTTTCCGGCGTATACACCACGATTGGCAGCTTGCTGTTGTAGCGTAACAGGCTGTTATCACCCAGATACGCGGTCACGAATTTCTTCTCTTTCTTGCCATCCGGGCAGGCCATCATGGTGGAAACCGGCGACGTCACTTTATCAAAGATAAAGTAGTCGTAGCCCCAGCCTTCCAGCGTTTTGCTTTCCAGCTGTCCGCCGAGACGATGCTGGTTGCAATCCACTTCCAGCGTCTGGCCGATCAACAGTTCCACTTTGAAATTCGCTTCATTTTGCTGAGCCGGTAACTGGATCACCTGACGCTTCATGCCTTTTTCCGCTTGCGGATAAGGCGCGATTTTTTCCAGAGGTTGTACCTTCTGGCTTTCAGTTGCGAAGGCGCTGGTGCTGACGCACGCGGCGGCGATCAGGGCAAGGGCAAATTTAGGTGCGTTTTTCACTGTCATTCCTTTATGTCAAAACCATCCTGATGAGATTAGCATAACGCCTATGAATGATTAGCGTGATTTACTTACATTTTCAATAAAAGCAGTGTAATGAGCTAATACAGTGCCATTTTTGTGGTGGTTTGTACTTCTGTGGAGTCTGGCGGCAGATCGTGTTATTTTAAGGCATACATAATGTTATTCATCTGTAAAGGGAAGAGAGATGATTCGTGCAAAACTGAAAACACCTGAAGGCCGTAAATTCCTCCTGGCGCTGCTGGTTGTGTTTATGATTGCGGCCGCGTGCGTGGGCCGGGCAACCATTGTCGGCGTCATCGAACAGTACAACATTCCACTCTCTACGTGGACGACCAGCATGTATGTCCTGCAGTCGGCGATGATCTTCGTTTACAGCCTGGTGTTCACCGTCCTGCTTGCCATTCCGTTGGGTATTTTCTTCCTTGGCGGGCGCGACAAGCACTAAGCGTTCACTTGCGATCTCAAAAGCCAGCCTGCGGGTTGGCTTTTTTTGTGCACAAAAAAACCAGCCATATGGCTGGTTTTTAAATAGTTTTGGTCGGCACGAGAGGATTTGAACCTCCGACCCCCGACACCCCATGACGGTGCGCTACCAGGCTGCGCTACGTGCCGACGCATGAAATGAATACTACTCGATTCCGTTTTGAATGCAAGGGAATCTGAGGCTAACTGGTTTATAATTAATCAGTTAGCGATAAACCGTTTCTCATCCGTCAGAACCTGTAGCAGCAGATTCAACTGCGGTTTCTGGTCTTTCAGCCGTTCACCCTGCAGATTATACGTCTGGTAGTTTCCGTTATTGTTCAATACCAGCGTCAGCATTGGCGTGGTGACCGCCAGCGTATCATTGCTCGCTGCCGTGACCCAGTTGTGGCGACGCGTGGCGCTGAAGAGATCCTGCCCCTGTGAATACTCATTTGCCGGTGTACTGACGTGCAGCAGCCGTTGCATCAGCGTGGTCATCACATCTTTATGTTCGGTGAGCATGTTAATGCGCTGAGCGGGGGTGCCCGGCCAGTGGATCACCAGCGGAACATGCAGATTCGGCCGCGACCAGCTCATACTCTTCGCTTCGTCGCCCAGCGGTACGCCGTGGGCTGCCGTCACGATCACCACGGTGTTTTCGAGCTTGCCGGATTCGCGTAAGGCATCAAGCACGCGGCTAATCTGGTCATCAACATTGCCTGCTGCACGGCTGTAGCGGCGCGCAAAGCCTTTCTGATTGCTGTCATCGAGCGTGGTGCCATTAAAGGCAACCCAGGAGAACCAGCGGTTATCTTCCTGCGCATAACGCTGCAGCCAGTTAATCCACTGACTGGCGGTCTGCTCGTCCGACTGGCTTTCTGCGGCTGGCAGGGAGAAATCAGACAGCAGCGCCTGGCGGTACAGCGCGCTGTTAAAGCCGTCTGAGGAGAACAACCCTAACTGATATCCTTGCTGATTGAGCCCGGTGATCAGCGCTGCAGGAATGCGCGCAGAAAGCACGCCGTCCATGTAGGCGGCAGAAATGCCATAGAACAGGCCAAAAATGCCCGCATCGGCGGTGTTGCCGGAGCTCATATGCTGGGTGAACGTCACGTTCTTGCTGGCGAACTCGGCCAGCGCGGGCATCTGCTTCTCGTAACGGGAGTAGTTCAGACCATCGACGGTGATCAGCAGGACGTTCTGTCCGCGTCCCATATCGCGATAGCGCAGATCGCTCAGCGGATACTGCACGCTAACCGCTTCCGGATTCCCTTGCTCAATCAGACGACGCTGGTACTCCTGTGCGTCCAGCAGACCGTGCTTCTCAAGGAAACGACGCGCCGTCATTGGATAAGAGAGCGGCAGGTTCGCCCGCTGCATGGTGATCGGGCGATAGAAGTTTGCATCCGCCCAGATATACATGATGTGCGAACTGATAAAGGAGACGAAAAAGATCGCGGCCACCGGTTTTGCGTAATGGCGTCGGCGGGTCAGGCTGCGCAGTTTTTGCCAGCTCCAGGTGGCAAACAGCATCTCTATCAGAAGGATCACCGGGACGCTGATAAACATCAGTTGCCAGTCACGGGCCGTTTCGTTCTGATCGGGGTTAATCACCAGCTCCCAAACGATGGGATTGAGATGCAGGTGGAAGCGGGTGAAGACTTCACTGTCGATAAGCAGCAGCGTCATCCCTGCCGTTGCAAGGATGGCGGATAAAAATCGCATCAGATGCTGCGACATGACGATAAACGTCAGCGGGAAGAGGATCAGCAGATAGGTGGCGAAAACCAAAAAGCTAAAGTGCCCTACAACGCTTATCCAGGAGTAAATACGCCCGGTTAGCGTCGTCGGCCAGTCTGCGACAAACAGATAACGACAGCCGATAAGCGTCGCCAGCAGAATGTTGAACAGGGCAAACCAGTGCCCCCAGCTGACCATCTGGGAGACTTTTTCACGGTAGCGCTGACGATTCGTCACCATAAACTGTTGTTCGTTTCCCTTAATGGGCCTGGTCGTCGCTAACGGAAGACTGTAAAGCCTGGGCGAAAGATTTGGCGATCGCCTGACGCTGAGCCGGAGCAACGCTGGTATTGATAAGGTTGGTGACCATATTTCCCAAAACCATCAGGGAGAGATCGGTCGGTGTTTTATGTTTTTCCAGTACGTTGACCAGCTCACTGAGCAATTGTTCAACGTGTTCATCACTGTAGCGGGAATGTTGTGGCATAAATCAAAATCAGTTTGTTGATGAAAGGGCAACATATTACCGTAGCAACAGCTTTTTTTCCCCTTTTTTATCAGTTGTTGCACACATGTCCTGGTGGTGGTTGAATACCGCCCGGTCTAAAAGGAGAGTTTATCATGAGTCTGGAAATCAACCAGATTGCCTTGCACCAGCTTATCAAGCGTGATGAGCAAACCCTTGAAGTGGTGCTGCGCGATTCGTTACTGGAACCCACGGCAACCGTTGTGGAAATGATGGCGGAACTGCACCGCGTCTACAGTGCAAAAAATAAAGCCTATGGTCTGTTCAGCGACGAGAGTGAACTGGCTGATAGCCTGCGCCTGCAACGTCAGGGTGAAGAAGATTTCCTGGCGTTTAGCCGCGCGGCAACCGGACGTCTGCGCGACGAACTGGCAAAATACCCGTTTGCCGACGGCGGTATCGTTCTGTTCTGCCACTATCGCTACCTGGCGGTCGAGTATCTGCTGGTCACCGTGCTGAACAATTTAAGCAGTATGCGCGTGAATGAGCAGCTGGATATCAGCTCCACCCATTATCTGGATATCAACCATGCGGATATCGTTGCGCGTATTGATTTGACCGAGTGGGAAACCAATCCGGAGTCGACGCGCTACCTGACCTTCCTCAAAGGGCGTGTTGGCCGTAAAGTGGCCGATTTCTTTATGGACTTCCTCGGTGCCAGCGAAGGTCTCAACGCCAAAGCGCAGAACAAAGGGCTGCTGCAGGCGGTGGATGACTTCACGGCGGAAGCGCAGCTCGATAAATCTGAGCGCCAGAACGTGCGTCAGCAGGTTTACAGCTACTGCAACGAACAGCTGCAGGCGGGGGAAGAGATTGAGCTGGAGTCGCTGTCAAAAGAGCTGGCTGGCGTCAGTGAAGTCAGTTTCCAGGAATTTACTGCTGAGAAAGGGTATGAGCTGGAAGAGAGCTTCCCGGCGGATCGCAGTACGCTGCGTCAGTTAACCAAATTTGCCGGAAGCGGCGGCGGGTTAACCATCAACTTTGATGCCATGCTGCTGGGGGAACGTATCTTCTGGGATCCGGCCACCGATACGCTGACCATTAAAGGTACGCCACCCAACCTGCGCGATCAGCTGCAGCGTCGTACTACTGGCGGTAAATAACCGCCATAAAAAAACCCCGCCGAAGCGGGGCTTTTTTTCGACATGTTTGCGATTACGCGCGAACGAAGTCGATGTGAGTCAGTTTTGGCTTGAACGCGTGACGCTGAACAGCCTGAACTTTCACTTTTTCTTCTTTACCGCCAACAACGATGGTCAGAACTTCGCTGTAGAATTCAGCTTTGGTCTGCATGTTCCATACTTTGTCGTGATCCAGTTCGATAGAAACTGGAGCAGCTTCGCCACCGTAAACGATAGCCGGGAACTTGTTAGCGGTACGCAGGCGGCGGCTCGCACCCTTACCCTGCACGTTACGTACTTCTGCTTCGATAGTGAACATTGATTTCTCTCTGTATTTAAAACCCTACTACAGGCGACCCAGCAGCAGGTGAGTGTTCTGCTTTGCGGATGCAAAAGCGGGCGGCATTATAGCCCCCAATCCACCTCAGGGCAATGAATTAATCCCCACTAAAGAAACCGCTTAGGGCGTCGGCGACGGCCTGAGGCTGCTCTTCTGGCTGAAAATGGCCGCAACGGGGGATCACGTGCCCGTCAACGCGTTCTGCAAACGCCCTCAGCGGCGAGGCCATATCAGGAATCGAACCCTGATCGGCACTGAGTGCCAGAACAGGAACGGAGAGTTTACCCCGTTCGCTAAGCGCCCGGTTTTGCGCAGCGGAGAGGGCGGCAGCGCGATAGTAAGCCAGCCCTGCGCGCAAGCCACCTTCGCGCGTAAAAATGCGCAGATACTCGTCAAGATCCGCCTCGCTGAAGGTGAGGGGATTTGCCGCTTTGCGACGCAGAAACCACTCCAGATAGCCACGCTCTTTGCCCCTGATGAGGAATTCAGGCAGGTCTGCAATTACGTGAAAGGCAAAATGCCAGGTGCGCCAGGCGCGGTCCGCGGTGACGGGGAGGGCATCGGGTAAGGTAATACCCGGAATGCCGGCGTCCAGCAGCGCCAGCTTTATCACCTCATCGCTGTACATCGCCGCATAAGGCCAGGCAACCCAGGCTCCCACGTCGTGACCGGCCAGATAGTAGCGATGCACGCCAAGCTGGGTCAGCAGCTCATGAACATGGCTGGCGAGGGTGTGGGTGTCATACCCCTCTGACGGACAATCGGTATCACCCTGTCCGGGTAAGTCCGGGGCGATGACATGATAGCGCTCGGCCAGCAAAGGGATAACATGGCGCCAGGCGTACCAGCTTTCGGGGAAACCTGCCAGCAGGACAACCGTCTGCGCGTGCTGTTCCCCGGCGGTGACGTAATGCGTGCGGATGCCATTGATGAGCATGAAATGGTGCTGCGGGGCGATGGGCGTGGTCATAGCGATCTCCGGAATAATAGGAAGTGATCGTTTCCTAATTGATGAAAAAAACTCAGCCGAGCAGGCTGAGTGCCGCGCTAACAGCGCTGTTTATCTCGTCCTCAGACAGGCCTTGTTTGCCGATCACGCGGTAACCCTGTAGCAGGGCGAAAAGATTACGCGCCGTTTGTTCAGCTGGCAGCGCGCGGGAAAGGCTACCGTCCCGCTGGCCCTCCTGAACCAGTTCGAACAACAGCTGCTCGGTACGCTGCATGGCGGCTTTGATGTACCGGGCAGTCGCCTCATCAAAAACCGCCAGCTCAGTCGCGCTGGCGACCACCAGACAGCCGCGTATGCCCTCAGGACCGTGGCTGCTCTCGGCGTAGAAGCGTAACACCGCCGCGATTTTATCTCGTCCGCAGCGTGCCGCCTCTGTACGCTGGCGCAGGGCGGCGCTGCGCGTCCGGGTGTAACGGTCGAACGCCGCGAGAAACAGGCCATTTTTGCTGCCAAAGGCTTTATACAGGCTTCCCGCCGTAAGGCCTGTCGCGTCACTCAGCTCTTTGATTGAGGTAGCATGATAGCCACGCTCGCGGAAAACGAGCAGGGCGCTGTCGATGGCGGCGTCGGTATCAAATTCACGCGGGCGACCGGGAAGACGTGACATGAGGAAGTCCTGTTGTAATGCGATAATGCATAATAGGAAACAATCGTTTCCTATTCAAGGCCTGTCTGTCGTTAACGCAGTTCGTTGGCCCGACGAAAACGGCCTTCATAGTCAAAAACCTTTTCACGGACTTGCCAGTACTGGCCTTTCTTGCGGGCGACAACAAAATCCGGATGGCGCAGCAGCACCTGCTGATGCACGATATCCGCCACGGTTATCCAGCGCAGCGGTACGCCCGGCGTGCGGGTATGCGGGCGGATAAAGAGCTGTTCGAAAGCCATGCGCTGAGCCGGAGTGTGCACCCGGAAGCGCTCGCTGACGTCGGCACCGTCCTCATCGTAATAGGTGATTTTCAGCCATTCGCCTTTTTCATCCGCTCCCGGTTGCAGCGCCATGCCAGAGCAGCGCAGCACCAGGGCATCCTTTAACTTCAGCGCGGCCTTCAGCATGTCATCAGGGTCGACCAGAACCGTGTCACATTCGCGGCAGCGGCGGGCGGCAATATCATTTTCAGCGTTGCACTGGGGGCAGTTTTTAAAGCGGAAACGGAAATCGCACTGCTCGCGATGCCCTTCATCATCTTCAAACCAGCCCTGACAGCGGCGGCCAAAATGTTCGATCAGCGTACCGTCAGCCGTCGTCTTGCCCCAAAAAGTGTTGGCAAAGCCACAGGCAGGACAGAAGACCTGTACCGGCACGTTGTCACTTTTTCCTTTCGGGGTACCCACTTCAGGCGAGTAGAGATCGTGCGGGTTACCGGCGTAATCCAGGATCAGGCAGTCGGTTTTACCGGGGGCCAGACGCAGACCGCGGCCAACGATTTGCTGATACAGGCTGACCGATTCGGTCGGACGCAGAATAGCAATCAGGTCGACGTGGGGGGCATCAAACCCGGTGGTGAGTACCGAGACGTTTACCAGATAGCGAAACTGCTGCGCTTTAAACGCCTCAATCAGGCTGTCGCGCTCCGGACCAGGCGTCTCGCCGGTGATCAGCGCCGCGTCGCCAGAGGGCAGTAAGCCGGTGATTTCGCGCGCATGCTCAACGGTGGCGGCAAAAATCATTACCCCTTTGCGCGTTTCAGCGAACTCTTCAATCTGGCTGATAATGTGCGGAGTGATGCGCTTTTGCTTTTTCAGCTCCTGGTTCAAATCCGCTTCGCTAAATAAGCCGTTGCTCTGCGCCTGTAAGCGGCTGAAATCGTACTGGACGACCGGCATATCCAGCCGTTCAGGCGGGGTCAGGTAGCCGTGTTTAATCATATAGCGCAGCGGAAGTTCATAGATACAGTCGCTGAACAGCGCCTTCTCATCCCCTCGCACCATACCGTGATAATGAAAGCGGTAAATCCAGCCTTTACCCAGGCGAAACGGGGTTGCCGTCAGGCCCAGCAGGCGTAAGTGAGGGTTCACCTCTTTCAGGTGAGTGAGGATTTGCTGATACTGGCTATCGTCGTCATCACTGATGCGATGGCACTCGTCGACAATCAGCAGCGAAAATTCGCTGCGAAACAGCTCAAGGTTGCGGGCAACAGACTGCACGCTGCCGAACACCACTTTGCCGTGGCTCTCTTTCCGCTTTAGCCCGGCGGCGAAGATATCGGCCTCCAGACCAAGCGCACAATACTTGGCATGGTTTTGCGCAACCAGCTCTTTGACGTGCGCCAGCACCAGCACGCGGCCGCGCGCCAGGCGGGCAAGTTCGGCGATCACCAGGCTTTTGCCTGCGCCAGTGGGGAGCACAATGGCCGCGGGCTCACGGTGTTTGCGAAACCAGGCCAGGGTGGCGTCAACGGCTTCCTGCTGATAGGGGCGAAGTGTAAAAGTCATGGGGTCTCTGTATCGTTATTCCGCATATAGTATGCCACGAAACTTTTTCCCTTGAGTGGCGCAACCAGACCATTATACTGAACCGTTCCTGACTGCTTCTTTTTCGGACGCATTGTCCGACTTCCAGCACCATTAAGGCTAAAAAGATTTCATGCGACTTGATAAGTTTATCGCTCAGCAACTCGGCGTAAGCCGTGCTATTGCCGGGCGCGAGATCCGCGCCAGCCGCGTTACCGTGGATGGCGACATTGTGAGAGACAGCGCGTTCAAACTGCAACCTGACCATCAGGTGGAGTATGACGGCAACCCGCTCACCCAGCAGCACGGCCCGCGCTATTTCATGCTCAATAAGCCGGAAGGCTACGTCTGTTCTACGGACGATCCGGATCACCCGACGGTGCTCTATTTCCTCGACGAACCGGTTGCGCACAAGCTGCATGCGGCTGGCCGCCTCGATATCGACACCACCGGTCTGGTGCTGATGACCGATGACGGTCAGTGGTCCCACCGCATTACCTCTCCGCGTCATCACTGTGAAAAAACCTATCTGGTGACGCTGGAATCGCCGGTGGCAGATGACACGGCAGAACAATTTGCCAAAGGCGTTCAACTGCATAATGAAAAAGACCTCACCAAACCGGCGGTGCTGGAAGTCATTACCCCGACCGAAGTCCGTCTGACCATCAGCGAAGGGCGTTATCATCAAGTGAAACGTATGTTCGCCGCGGTGGGTAACCACGTTGTGGGTCTGCATCGTGAACGTATTGGGGCAATTGAACTCGATCCCGATCTGGCGCCTGGCGAATATCGCCCGCTGACGGAAGAAGAGATCGCCAGCGTCGGTCTGCCCTCGCATTAATTTCAGGAGAACCCTGTGACCACCAGGCCACACTCGTCTTTCAAAATCGTGTTCATTCTTGGCCTGCTGGCCATGTTGATGCCGCTGTCGATTGATATGTATCTGCCTGCGCTGCCGGTGATTTCGGCGCAGTTTGGCGTACCGGCAGGCAGCGCACAGATGACGCTCAGTACCTATATTCTCGGTTTTGCCCTCGGCCAGCTGTTTTATGGCCCGATGGCCGACAGCCTCGGGCGTAAGCCGGTTATTCTGGGCGGAACGCTGATCTTTGCAGCCGCAGCCGTGGCCTGTGCGCTGGCACAGAGTATCGATCAGCTGATCGTGATGCGTTTATTCCACGGCCTCGCGGCGGCGGCGGCAAGCGTGGTGATTAACGCCCTGATGCGTGATATCTACCCGAAAGAAGAGTTCTCCCGCATGATGTCATTTGTCATGCTGGTGACCACCATTGCGCCGCTGGTGGCGCCGATGGCCGGTGGCGCGGTGCTGGTATGGTTCAGCTGGCATGCCATTTTCTGGATCCTGGCGCTTGCCGCACTGCTGGCCTCGGCGATGATTTTCTTCTTTATTGATGAAACGTTAGCCGTCGAGCGCCGCCAGAAATTCCACATCCGTACCACAATGGGGAATTTTGCCTCGCTGTTCCGCCACAAGCGCGTGCTGAGCTACATGCTGGCAAGCGGCTTCAGCTTTGCCGGGATGTTCTCCTTCCTGAGCGCCGGGCCATTTGTCTATATTGAGCTGAACCACGTTTCCCCTCAGCACTTTGGGTATTACTTTGCGCTGAACATTGTGTTCCTGTTCATCATGACTATCATCAACAGCCGCTTTGTTCGCCGGATTGGAGCACTGAATATGTTCCGTGCCGGGCTGTGGATCCAGTTTGTGATGGCTATCTGGCTGGTGGTCAGCGCGTTTTTCGACGTGGGCTTCTGGGCGCTGGTGGTGGGGGTTGCCGCTTTTGTTGGCTGCGTCTCGATGATCTCATCCAATGCGATGGCGGTTATCCTTGATGAGTTCCCTCATATGGCTGGCACCGCCTCATCGCTGGCGGGGACGTTCCGCTTCGGGATTGGTGCCGTAGTGGGGGCGTTACTCTCAATGGCGACCTTTAACACGGCCTGGCCAATGCTGTGGGCGATGGCGTTTTGTGCCACCAGCTCCATTCTCTTCTGTCTTTACGCCAGCCGACCGCGAAAAGCCGCCCATTAATCTGCACATCAGGCCCGATACGGGCCTTTTTGTTGACCCATATCAACCAAACTTGCGTTCGTTTACCCTGTGTTTGTTTCTTTTATGTAAAATCTATTTGTGTAAAAAGTCACATCATTGTATTTAAAAAGGTTGAGTTAGATCGCAGAAACGGGTACATATAGCGCCGACGCGAGCCTGGATACCTATAAAAAAGCGCTGAATAGTGCAGGTTGGCGATGATGTGTTACTATAAATGTAAATAAATTGTGAAGTAAATTTGCTTCCGGGGATCGAACGTGAATACATTACAACTCTCCATAGTCCATCGCTTGCCCCAGAGCTATCGCTGGTCGGCGGGTTTTGCAGGTTCGAAAGTTGAACCGATTCCGCAAAACGTTGCAGGTTGCGAGAATTGTCTGGTCGCGCTCAAACTGCTTAGCCCGAGCGATGAAGATGCATGGCCGGTAATGGAACGCTTAAGCCAGGCGCTGTCGGATATCGAAGTGGACAGCTCCGTACTGGAGTGTGAAGGCGAGCCGTGCCTGTTTGTTAAAAGTCAGGATGAATTTGCCGCAACCTGCCGCCTGAAGAACTTTGGCGTGGCCATTGCTGAGCCTTTCTCGGGAGAGTATCCCTTCTGAGTGCTAGTCTGCCGATAACAGCTGGCGCGTGTAGCTCTGCGTCGGTGCAGTAAATACGCGCTGGCACTCACCTTGCTCGACCACTTCTCCCTGCCGTAGCACAATCACCTGATGGCATAACGCCCGCACCACCTGTAGATCGTGGCTGATAAAGATATAGGCCAGCCGGTGCTTTTCCTGTAACCCTTTTAACAGGGTCAGGATCTGTGCCTGCACGGTTCTGTCCAGCGAGGAGGTCGGTTCATCCAGGATGATCAGCTCAGGTTTGAGGATCAGTGCGCGGGCAATGGCGATACGCTGGCGCTGTCCGCCAGAAAATTCAGCCGGGTAGCGGTGGCGCGTCTCGGGATCTAACCCTACCTCTGCCATCACACGCCTGACCTCATTTTCACGTTGCAGAGCCGTCAGGGTAGGCTGATGGACGCGCAATCCTTCTTCGATGATCTGCAAAATACTCAGCCTTGGATTGAGCGAGGAGTTGGGATCCTGAAACACCACCTGCATGCGGGGACGTACCGGCAGCATCTGCCGACGGTTCCAGCGGTGCAGCGGCATGCCGTCAAACAGGATCTCGCCCTGCGAGGCAATTAAACGCAGCAGTGCCAGGCCGGTGGTGCTTTTGCCTGAACCCGACTCGCCCACCAGTCCCAGCGACTCACCCGGGCGCAGTGAAAAACGGATGTTTTTCAGCATGGCGTTCTGGTCGACCACGCGGCGCAGAATACCTTTACGGATGGGGAAGGAGACAGACAGCCCCTCGACGTTCAACAACGGCGCGCTGTCCCCCTGAAGAGGCACAGGATCGCCAGCGGGTTCACTGTCGAGCAGCCGCTGCGTATAGGGGTGCTGAGGCGCGTTCAGCAGTGCGGCGGCGGTGTTCTGCTCTACACAGCATCCGTTTTGCATTACAGCGACGCTGTCGGCCAGCTTTTTCACTATGCTCAGGTTATGGGTGATAAACAGCAGACTCATGTTCAGCTCGCTACGTAGCTCCCGCAGCAGCTGCAAAATTTGCGCCTGCACCGTGACGTCCAGCGCGGTGGTGGGCTCATCGGCGATCAGCAGTTCCGGGCGCGTCAGTAGCGCCATGGCAATCATCACACGTTGACGTTCACCGCCGGAAAGCTGATGCGGGAAATCGCTCAGCCGTTTTGCCGCGTTGCGGATGCCGGTTCTCTCGAGGCAGTCGAGGATCTCCCCGCGCGCGGCCTCTTTGCGCATGCCCCGGTGCAGGGACAGCACCTCGTAAAGCTGTTTTTCCAGCGTATGCAGCGGGTTGAGTGAGACCATCGGCTCCTGGAAAATCATCGCAATTTTATTGCCGCGGACGCCCCGCAGGGTCTGTTCGTCGGCGTGCAGCAGCGAGCTGCCGTGAAACAGAATATCTCCTTGCGGGTAGCTCACTGGCGGAGACGGGAGCAGGCGCAGAATGGAGAGTGCCGAGACGCTCTTGCCGGAGCCGGATTCCCCCACCAGCGCCAGCGTTTCGCCACGCTGGATCTGCAGCGACAGATCGCTGACCACGGTGCGCGTCTCACCCTGTTTCGAAAAGGCAATCGACAGATTATCGATACTGAGAAGGGGCTGCGTCATGTTACACCGCCTTGTTGGGATCGAAGGCGTCGCGCACGGCTTCGCCAATAAAAATCAGCAGTGAAAGCAGTACCGCCACGGAAAGAAAGGCTGTAATGCCCAGCCACGGTGCCTGCAGGTTGTTTTTGCCCTGCAGCAACAGCTCGCCGAGCGAGGGGGAACCGAGCGGTAGCCCGAAGCCCAGAAAATCGAGCGAGGTGAGGGTGGTGATGGAGCTGCACAAAATAAACGGCAGAAAGGTCAGTGTCGCCACCACGGCGTTCGGCAGCATATGGCGGAAGATGATCCCGCGGTCGCTCACGCCCAGTGCCTGTGCGGCACGAATATAGTCAAAATTACGGGTGCGCAGAAATTCTGCGCGCACGACGCCCACCAGCGCCATCCAGCCAAACAATACGGTGATCCCCAGCAGCCACCAGAAGTTTGGCTGCACCACGCTCGACAGCAGGATGATCAGAAACAGCGTTGGCATACCTGACCACACCTCAATCACGCGCTGACCCCAGAGGTCAATTTTACCGCCATAGTAGCCCTGGACGGCACCTGCCACCACGCCCATCACGCTGGAGAAGAGCGTCAGCATCAGCCCAAAGAGGATCGAAATTCGGGTACCGTAGAGGATGCGCGCCAGCACGTCGCCACCGTTGGCATCCGTTCCCAGCCAGTTTTGCGCGGACGGGGGAGAAGGGAAGGGGGTCGTGGTGGCGAAATTGATACTGTTGGCGCCAAAACGGATCGGGGCCCACAGTGCCCAGCCGTGTTGATCAATCTGCTGGCGCAGCCACGGATCCTGATACTCCGCCGGTGTTGCAAACGGGCCGCCAAAGTCACTTTCACTGTAGTTGTTAAGCACGGGTACATACCAGCGGTCGTTGAAATGCACCAGCAAGGGTTTATCGTTGGCAATCAGCTCTGAGCACAGGCTTAACACAAACAGGACGGCAAAAATCCATAACGACCAGTAGCCACGACGGTTGTGGCGAAAACGGGCCCAGCGGGCCTGATTGACGGGGCTTAAACGCGGCATCATCGGCCCTCAAAATCGATTCGGGGATCGACCAGCGTATAGCTGATATCACTGACGATATTCAGCAGCAGGCCAATCAGGGTAAAAATGTAGAGTGTGCCAAACATCACCGGATAATCCCGCGACACGGTGGCTTCATAGCCCAACAGCCCCAGACCGTTAAGCGAGAACATCACCTCAATAAGCAGCGAGCCGGTAAAAAACATACTGATGAACGTGGCAGGAAATCCGGCAATCACCAGCAGCATGGCGTTGCGGAACACGTGCTTCCACATGATCTGTTTTTCACCCACGCCCTTCGCGCGGGCGGTGACGACATACTGTTTGCGGATTTCATCAAGAAAGGCGTTTTTGGTCAGCATGGTCAGGGCGGCAAATCCGCCAATCACCGTTGCCAGCACCGGCAGCGTGATGTGCCAGAGATAGTCGGTGACTTTCTGATACCACGGCAGGGTGCTGAAATCGGCGGATACCAGCCCCCGCAGCGGGAAGAGATCGAAATAGCTGCCGCCGGCAAAAAAGACAATCAACAGCACAGCGAACAGAAACGCCGGAATGGCATAGCCGATGATAATGAACGTGCTGCTCCAGATATCAAAACGGCTGCCGTTGTTGACCGCTTTGCGGATCCCAAGCGGAATGGAAACCAGGTAGATAATCAGCGTTCCCCACAGTCCCAGGGTGATCGACACCGGCAGGCTTTGTTTGATCAGGGTTAAGACCGAGGCACTGCGGAACAGGCTATCACCAAAATCAAACCGGACGTAATCCCACAGCATTTTGAAATAGCGCTCGTGAATCGGTTTATCAAAGCCATAGCGATGGGTGATCTCGGCAATCACCTCCGGATCCAGCCCGCGGCCGCCGCGATAATGGCTTTCGCTGATATTCCCTACGCCCGTTTTGGCATGGCTTGCGCCCATTCCTTCTCCGCCACCGCCGGGCATCCCGCCGCTGGTACCAAATTCAATGGCCGCAATCGCCTGATCGACCGGCCCGCCGGGCGCGATTTGCACAATAAAAAAGTTAATAGTGATGATGGCCCACAGGGTTGGGATGATCAGCAGGAGACGGCGGATTAGATACGCACCCATGATGATTCCTTATCGCCGCTCAGCTGGGAGTCTGGCGGCTTTGTTAACGTCATACCACCAGGTATCGAAGCCCAGCGAATAGATCGGGCGCACGGCAGGCAGCGAAAATTTGTCCCAGCGGGCAAGACGATCTTCACCCATATACCACATGGGCAGCATGTAGTAGTTCCAGGTTAACACTCTGTCGAGGGCGCGTCCTAATGGCAGGAGCTTCTGTTTATCGCCCTGTGCCGCCACGATCTTTGCAATTAGCGCGTCAACGACCGGGCTTTTTACCCCCGGCGCATTGTACGAGGAGTCGATGTAACTGGACGCCCAGGAAATCTGCAGGTCGGAGCTTGGCCAGGGCTGCGCGGGCCACAGGCTCTGCATCATATCGTAATCCCGGCTGCGCTTGCGGTTGGTCAGCTGGGCGATATCCACCTGGCGTATGTTCATTGTGATCCCCAGCCGGGCCAGGTTGTGCTTAAACGGCAAAACCCACTGATCGTTTGCCCCTGACGCGATCAGTAGCTCGAAGCTCAACGGTTTTCCCGTTTGGGCATTGACCCGTTTTTGATTTTTCAGGACCCAACCGGCCTCATCCAGCAGTTTGCTGGCTTTCAGCAAATTGTCACGATCAAAGCCGTTGCCATCGGAGGTGGGGGGATCAAACACGGTGGTAAACACTTCCGGCGGCAATTGTGCTTTGAAGGGGGCCAGCAGCGTCAACTCGTCGGCATTGGGGTAAGCGCGCGCCGCGTATTCGGTATTCTGAAAATAGCTGTTAGCGCGGCTGTAGGCGCCATAAAACAGCGCCTTGTTCATCCACTCAAAGTCAAAGGCCAGGGTAATGGCCTGACGTACCCGGCGGTCGTTAAACACCGGGCGCTGAATATTAAACGCCAGCCAGCGCGTGTCCTGGGCAGAGCTATTTTTGTGCTCGTCCTTGACGATGTAGCCTTTGGCGAAGTTTTTACCGATATAGCGCGTGGCCCAGTTTTTAGCGCTGCTCTCCAGGCGTAAATCGAAGGCTCCGGCCTTAAAGGCCTCAAAAGCCACGTTATCGTCCAGGTAGTAATCATAGCGAAGGGTGTCGAAATTCCAGCGCCCCCGGTTTACCGGCAGGTTGGCGGCCCAGTAGTCTTTTACACGGGAATAGACCACATACTGCCCCATGCGCCAGTCGGTGATGCGGTACGGGCCTCCTGCCAGCGGCGGTGTGGAGAGCGGGTCGCTCAGCTTATGAGCTTTCCAGAACGATTCAGGCATTACGGGCAGGGAGAACAGGCTCAGCATATTCTCTTTATTCGGCTCGCTCAGCTCAATGCGCACGGTGAGCGGTGCGATGGCCCTGACCGACGCGCCTTTGTAGACAATACGGAACTGAGGAACGCCTTCAGTCATAAATTTATGAAACGTAAAGGCGACGTCGCTTGCCCTGACCGGCGAACCGTCATGAAAACGCGCCCGCGGGTTAAGCGAAATTTCCGCCCAGGCAAAATTATCCGCATACCGCACGTTTTCGGCGATCAGCGGATAGTAGCTTCCGGGCTCATCATCAGACGTGACAAACAGGGTATCGTAGAGAGATTCTGTGCGCGCCGCGGCCACACCGCGCAGGGCAAAGCGGTTGAAGTTATCGAACGTGCCGGTGGCGGAGAGCGTCACATTCCCGCCTTTCGGCGCGGCAGGGTTGACGTAATCATAATGGGTGAAATTCACCGCGTATTTCGGTTCACCAATCACCGCAAACGCAACGTCTTCTTTGATGGTTTGCGCCTGGCTGGACAGGGCCGTCAGTGCCAACAGCAACAGTATGAAGCGCATAAACATCTCGCGACAGCTCCCTCTTTAACAGACCGGCTCAGTTAAGCTGAATAATAAGTGACGTCACGGGCAATGTGAAATTATTCGCCAGCGTGCGTCAGGTCGGGCCGCCACTCACGGAACTGCTCCAGCGGCATCGGACGGCTAATCCAGTATCCCTGCAGGAAGTTAACGCCATGTTCGCGCAGCCAGGCCGCCTGTTCCGGCGTTTCCACGCCCTCTGCGACGGTGGACATGTTCAGCCGTCTTGCCAGCATCAGTACGGCATCAAGCACCGGTGAGGTGACGGTTTCTGTCCCGATGGCGTTAACAAAACCCCGGTCGATTTTGATGTAATCCATGGTGAAATGTTCAAGATAGATCAGCGCACTGTGGCCGGTACCAAAATCATCGATCGCTATCTCAAACCCTTCGTTGTGCAGCCATTCGAACAGGTTGTTGGCTTCACGGTGGTTGAGCATGTCGCGCTCGGTAATTTCCAGCACCAGCTGGAAGTGATCCGGCGGCAGTAACTCTTTAAACGTGCGCATATCATCTTTAAAGCTGTCGGCGTGCAGGTGCCCCGGCGCAATGTTGATACCGAGTTTTGCGCCCGGCGGCAGTTGGGTCTGTAATACCGGCGCATCGTGAATGATAAGGTCAAACAGATGCAGCGTGAGCGGAACAATCAGCTGCTGCGCTTCAGCAAAATTGATAAACGCATCAGGGGGGATCTCACCCATGGTGGGGTGCTTCCAGCGCATCAGGACCTCAACCCCCCGCATTTTCAGATCTTTTGCATCCACCACGGGCTGATAGACCACATAAAATTGGCCGCGCTTAATGGCGCTGAGGATCTCTTTGCCGGGATTTACGCGGATGGTGAGGATATAGAAATTCAGCGATCCTGCCGCAATGCCGCACACCAGCCCAAAGAAGAGGGCGTAGAGGATTTCGTCGCTTGTCCACTTGTCAGCGTACAGCTTAATGGTCAGCGGCACGGCCTTAAGCGTGGCGGTACGCTCGGGCACGGCATGTAAATCTTGCGCCCTGACCAGGGTACTGGACATGGTGGACAGCGCCATATCACCGATGATGATGGCAATCCCTGCGAAGTCGTCCTGGCGCGCGGTATAAAGCAGGTAGGGGGTCAGATTGAGATTAACTGACGTAAACACCCCGCCGTCTTTAACCAGAGGGTTTCGGTACCAGATGGCAATGGCGGGTTTATTCGGCAGCATAGGCGTGCCCGGCAGTAATGCCATATCAATCTTCTTGTTGATGTGCAGCTCAGGTATAAGGGCTTCCATCGGCGTATCCATCGGCCCGGTGGCCGACGAGCAGAAGGCGATTTTGTCCCTGACCAGCAAGAACGCGCGCACATTGAGGCTGAAGGCCGCGCGCGACGTCAGCTCGGCATTGACGTCATGGCAGCTGTTCAGCGTGAGGGGCTGAAGAACATCGATAGAGGTTTTCAACTCTTCGAAATAGCTCTCCATGTAGAGGCTCACATCGGTAATCAGGGTGTCGAACCGGACTTCCCGCTTGTGGTAACTCCAGAAAAATTGCAATGAACCCAAAAGCAGGGCAGTGACCAGACCTGTAATAATACTGAGGAACAGTATCTTGCGATGACTGGAAAAGTAGCGGGTGAACATAGACGTCGTGGTTCCTGAATTGCCGCTGGATGTATTCAGTGTAACGGGCAAAAAAAAACACCGCCGAAGCAGTGTCTTTTTTTCATCATATCGCCAGCCAAGGGATAACCAACGATACAATCATCATATTAACTGCGGGTCAGTACGCGACGCGCTTCGTTGTAGCGCTTCTTCCAGTATGGCTCGTTCATGCTGGAAATGGTCACACCGCTGCTGGTGGAGGCATGTACAAACTGGTCATTACCAATATAGATGCCCACATGTCGACCCGTTGAACCGGCACGGAACAGAACTAAATCACCGGTGCGCAGTTTTGTACGTGAAATCGACTTGCCCACTTCCTGCTGTTCGTAAGTTGAACGCGGCAGGTCTAACCCAAACTGCTCACGGAAGGTACGCTGTACAAAGCTGGAACAATCGATACCTTTTTTGGTGCTGCCGCCCAGACGATAACGCACGCCTTTCCAGTCAGCATACTGGTCCATAATACGGGACTTCACGTCCAGATTACGTACCATATTTTCAAATTCATCCTGAGAGGCTTGCAGTGACGAGGAATCTTCCATTCCCACAACACGCGTCTCAGGATGCATGTTCTTTGCGGTGTTCGATGTACTACATGCAGACAACAGTACCGCAACTGCTATCGCCGGGATCCCCCGCAAGATATATCTCAAAATCGGTTGAGATTTGACCATTTTGTTTATTTTCCCTTGAAGTCCTTAACGACAAATATCGTTATAAAAATGCCAAACGTGACGAGACTAATTATCTGTTCACAATGAGACAATTCTTTCTGGTCACATTTGTGGCGCAGCGCACAAATTTATTCACCAAGGAAATAATTATCTCTATGGGGCAAAACGAGTTCGAGATTAACCGATTGCCAGGGCTATTGCGAGTAAAAAAAGCCTTTTTTTTATAAGAAATTGTGATACAGAAAGTAAAAATCCGGCATTGCTTAAAATGCAGTCAGATCCGGCGCTTTATCACGCAATTGATTCATTTTTATCATGAAAGAGATGACGGGAAGATGACAGTGCGAAACGATCGTGGCGGGAGATCTATCAGGGATCGCAATGATCCCTGATAGCGGACGTTAATTTTGGTTAATTATTTGTTTAATGCTTGTTGCTTTTTACCCGGCAGATAGCGATCAAACAGGGCTATTATCCGGTCGCTCAGCGGTGTCATCAGACACCACGGTAACGCGACCAGCGCAACAGAGAGCGAGCCCACGGCAATATCGGTGAACCAGTGTGCGCCAATCATTACGCGAGGGAAGGCGAAAACCACAAAAATAATCAGGGCTATGGCGAACGCCTTCCTGCCGAAATAGCGCAGCATAACTGCACAAAAAATAAGCAGCATCATGCCGTGATCGCCAGGGAAACTGGCCTTAGAGGCATCTTTCGTTGGAATATGCAGCAATTCGCTGACGCGATAAATATCGGTAAAGAACAGCGTTGGGCTTGAGCGCTTGACCGGAATAATAGCCGTAGCCAGTTGGTTAATGGCGACAGCCAGCAGCAGCATCATCAGACCAATAATCATAATGCGGCGACGCCCGGTTTTGTCCTCTTTCAGCCAGAAAGAGAGCATCAGGCAGCCCATCGCCACCAGCGAACAGCCGTCAAACGCGCGGTTGTTGGTAATCGCCACCAGCCACAGGAAGGCATCACTCTTCACCAGAGCCTGGTTAAAGAAATGGAAGATGGCAGAATCCAGCGGAAACCAGAAACCGTGATCCACCGGGATATACCAGGAGAAAAAGAGCGCCAGTCCGGCGACATTGAGCAGCAAAATCAGGGGAATTCGAGTTGTCATAACATTCAGCATACAGGGAAATCAGGGGCAACGTTAGCCGCCCGAACTTAAACGAAGCTTCAACAGGCTGGACTGCAGGGCATTCCAGTCGGTGTTAACCGCACTAATTAACTCTATTCGGCTATCCGGGGGCGCAACATTCTGCGTTTCAATAAAAAAATCTTCACCCTGACGGTTGATGCGCACCAGGCCGTCGGGGGTGCGCATAATCCCCTTAACGCGATCGACCGGCGCCAGTCTTGCCCACTCAAGCATGCCTATGGTGTCGAAAACGGTGTCGGCATCAAAGATCCACCCGCAGGCCTGATGACCCTGACCGCTGTTGAGATTACGTCGCCAGCGCTGGTGTTCCGGCAGGCTCAACGCCGCCAGACCCTGCTTTGCGGGATGACTATGCGCATGCTCCGCACTGGCTGGCAGCTCGGTGAGGTTCAGGCGTGGCAGGTCGAGCAGGGCGACATCCATCTTCCCCTGAGTGGTTTGTACCCGCTGACGGTTGCCCCCGAAATGTTGCCACCAGGCATCGAATGCCGCCTGGCTTTCAGCCGTGGCCCGATCTTCTTTATTTGCGACGATAATATCTGCGCAGGCGAGCTGATCGCGGAAGTTGTCGTTGGCTACCGCTTTTTCATCCAGCAGCTGTCGCGGGTCGAGCAGGCAAAGCGTGGCGCGTAAGTCTATCCACGGCTCGTAAACCGGTGCGGTGAGTAAATCAAGAATTTGCTTCGGGTGGCCAAGCCCCGTCGGTTCAATCAGCAGGCGGTCGGGTTTACCCTGACGCAGCAGCGTGTTCAGCCCCACCTGCATGGGCAGGCCATTCACACAGCACATGCATCCGCCCGGGATCTCTTTGATCATGGCGCCGCTGTCAGACAGTAACGCGCCGTCAATACCGACTTCACCGAATTCATTGACCAGTACGGCCCATTTTTCTGCCGGATCTTTATTGGCCAGCAGGTGGAGAATTGAGGTGGTTTTCCCGCTACCGAGAAAACCGGTAATAAGGTTGGTCCTGGTCACGTGCGCTCCGGTAGATAATTGTGATGATGTAACAATTATCTCTCATCCTGACGAAAAAAGGGCGCAATGAGAAGAGGAAGGGCAAACGGAGCGCATGTCCGTTCGCCTTAAGCGCAATAAACGTTAAAGATTTAACGTTTCGATAACAGCCTGGCGCGCCCCGAGACGGGCTATACGTTGGTATGCCTGGTTCACCGCCTCGACAAAAACGTGGTTTTGTGCGAGATCGTGACCAAAGACTTCGCTCAGCGTCAGCAGAGCGTTAACGCGGTTTGCGTCATTGCTGGCTTCAACCTTCGCACGGATTTTGTCGCTGAGCGGATCGCGGACATCAATCGTATTGCCTTGTTCATCTGTACCGCTGACGTAGCGGATCCAGCCCGCCACACCCAGCGCCAGCAGGGGCCACGCGCTTTGACGCTCCAGATGAATACGGATCCCATCCAGCATGCGTTGGGGCAGCTTTTGACTGCCGTCCATCGCAATTTGCCAGGTACGGTGCTGCAGTGCCGGGTTGGCAAAACGGTCGAGCAGGCTGTCGGCGTAAGCCGTCAGATCAACGTCGGTGATACGCAGCGTAGGGGCCTGTTCATCCAGCATTAACCGCCGCGCGGCCTGACGAAACGCCTCATCATCCATACATTCATTAATGTGCGCATACCCGACGAGATAGCCCAGATACGCCAGGAAGGAGTGGCTGCCGTTCAGCATACGTAATTTCATCTGTTCCCACGGCAGAACGTCCTGCACCATCTGCACGCCTGCCACTTCCCACTCCGGGCGTCCGGCGACAAAGTTATCTTCCACGACCCACTGAATAAAGGGCTCGCAGCTGATGGCGCACGGATCTTCCACACCGAGTTCCTGCGCGACCTCCGTCAGCGAGGCATCGGTGGCGGCGGGCACAATCCTGTCAACCATTGTGCCCGGGAAACTCACATGGTTATCAATCCATCCGGCCAGGTCTTCAGAGCGTTTCTGCGCCATGCCGAGCACGGCATTTTTCACCACGTGGCCGTTATCCGGGATGTTATCGCAGGAAAGCACCGTAAAGGCGGGTAAGCCGCGTTCACGGCGGCGGTGGAGCGCTTCGACGATGATCCCTGGGGCGGAATGGGGTTCCGTCGGGTTTTCCAGATCGTGAACGATCCGGGTGTTTTGCAAATCGAGTTTCCCGGTTGCGGGGTCGATGCAATAGCCTTTCTCAGTAATGGTGAGGGAAACAATTGCCACCTGCGGCTCGCAAAATTTCTCAATGATGGCGGCCAGCGAGTCCAGTTTTGCGTTCAGGCATTCATGCACGGCTCCAGTGATAATCGGCTGGTTGCCCTCCGCGCCTTTCTCCAGCACGGTGAAGAGGTGATCCTGCGCCCGCAGCTGGCTCATCAACACGTCGCCGCTGAACAGGCTGATCTCACAAATGCCCCAGTCGCCTCCTTTGGCATTCAGCACCCGATGGGTTAATAACGCCTGATGCGCACGGTGAAAAGCACCAAAGCCGAAGTGAACGATGCGCGAGCGCAGAAGCGAGCGATCGTAGCGCGGCTGCTGAACATGGGCAGGAAGCGAGGTGGAGGCAATTGTCTTCATGAAATACACACCTGATTAACCATTAATTAACAATGTCAGTGTAAAGTTATATGACAACAAAGAGAATTGGTAAGCCGTAAATATCGCCGTTCTGTGAGTTCGATCAATCAATCTGTGGCGCTGTGTTGACCCTCTTCATTAAACATGTATGGTAGTCGTCATCGCAGTAATACATATTGGTATAACAACTTTGGAGGGTGGGCAATGGAACAAACCTGGCGTTGGTACGGGCCGAACGATCCAGTTTCTCTAGATGATGTGCGTCAGGCTGGCGCAACGGGTGTCGTCACGGCGCTGCATCATATTCCGAATGGCCAGGTGTGGCCGGTAGAGGAGATTCAACAGCTTCAGGCGCTGCTGGCAGAAAAAGGCTTAACCTGGTCTGTCGTGGAAAGTATTCCCGTTCACGAAGATATCAAAACCCATTCTGGGGAGTATCAGACCTGGATTGCTAACTATCAGCAGAGCATCCGCAACCTGGCGGCCTGCGGCATCGATACCGTTTGCTATAACTTCATGCCTGTTCTTGACTGGACGCGTACTGACCTTGAGTATCAACTGCCAGACGGTTCACGAGCGTTGCGTTTTGATCAGATCGCCTTCGCGGCATTTGAGTTACACATTCTGAAACGCCCTGGCGCGGAAGCCGATTACACGGCCGACGAGCAGCAGCAGGCGCGCGAATGGTTTAACGCAGCAAGTGAAGCAGACATAGAGAAGCTGACCCGCAATATCATCGCGGGCCTGCCGGGTGCAGAAGAGGGCTACACGCTGGATCAGTTCCGCGCCCGTCTGGCAGAGTACGGCGGCATTGATAAAAATCAGCTGCGCGAAAACATGGCGTACTTCCTGCGCGCGATTGTGCCGGTCGCGGAAGAGGCGGGCGTGCGTCTGGCCGTACACCCGGACGATCCTCCGCGTCCCATCCTCGGCCTGCCGCGTATCGTCTCAACCATTGAAGATATGCAGTGGCTGAAAGAGACGGTCGATAGCATCTATAACGGCTTTACCATGTGCACGGGCTCGTATGGCGTGCGTGCGGATAATGACCTGGTGCGGATGATTGAAACCTTTGGCGATCGTATTCACTTCACGCATCTGCGTGCAACCTGCCGTGAAGAGAACCCGAAAACCTTCCACGAAGCGGCGCACCTGAGCGGTGATGTGAATATGGTGGCGGTGGTGGATGCCATTCTGGCGGAAGAGGCACGTCGTAAACAGGCTGGCGATTTACGTCCTATTCCGTTCCGCCCGGATCACGGACACCAGATGCTGGACGATCTGCGTAAGAAAACGAACCCGGGCTATTCGGCGATTGGCCGCCTGAAAGGGATGGCAGAAGTGCGCGGCGTAGAGCTGGCGCTGAAGATGACGAAGTATCCTGAGCTTCTGTAAGTTCTGTTGCCCGGTGGCGCTACGCTTACCGGGCCTACAAAAAACCGGCCTGAGAGCCGGTTTTTGTGTTTTTGTAGATCGGGTAAGGCGAAGCCGCCACCCGACAAAAGCCGCACTCAGTCAGCACGACCCATATAGCGTTTTTCTTCGATATGGATGCGGATTTTCTCACCCGCGGACAGGTATTCAGGTACCTGCACCACCAGACCGGTGGTCAGCGTCGCGGGTTTGTTACGCGCACTGGCGGACGCGCCTTTGATACCCGGTGCCGTTTCAACGATTTCCAGATCAACCGTCTGCGGCAGTTCCAGCGCCAGCAGCACGCCGTCCCAGGTCAGAACCTGCATATCCGGCATACCGCCTTCAGGAATGAACAGCAGCTCTTCTTCAATCTGATCTTTGGTGAAGATATACGGGGTGTAATCTTCTTTATCCATGAATACATATTCGTTGCCGTCGATATAGGAGAAATCAACATAGCGACGGGTCAGAGTGACGGTATCAACGATATCATCACCTTTAAAACGTTCTTCCACTTTAAGGCCGGTACGTACGTCGGCGAAACGCATTTTGTACAGCGTTGCTGCACCACGGGCGCTCGGGGCCTGAATATCGATATCTTTCACAATCAGCAGTTTGCCGTTGTAATTCAGTACCATACCTTTCTTAATTTCGTTCGCTCTTGGCATTGCAGTAATCCTGTCTACGGGAGGTAAAAAATATCGCGCCAAATTACTCGTGCGCGGCCTTTCAGGCAAGCGGAATTCGTGGCTTTTGCTATCAATACACAAAAGGTGTTACTGTGCGCCCGATACCCGACTGCGCGGGTCTTTCACCGATAGAGAGCATTTATGGATTGTCGTCCCGATTGCGGCGCGTGCTGTACCGCACCGTCCATTTCCAGCCCCATTCCAGGGATGCCGGAGGGCAAGCCTGCGAATACCCGCTGCGTTCAGCTCTCTGAAACCAACCTGTGCATGATCTTTGGTTCGCCTCTGCGCCCGAAGGTCTGCTCCGGGCTGCAGCCCTCCGCCGAGATGTGCGGCAACACGCGCACGCAGGCGATGACGTACCTGCTTAACCTGGAAGCACTCACCGCACCTTAAACGTCTTTAATTCTTGTCAGGCACGCTATCGTCAGGGTGCACATCACCAGCGCAATCCAGAACACCGTGTGATAGTTCCAGATTTCTGCCACCACGCCGGCCATTGAGCCTGCGATGATCCAGCCCACGCGGGTGGTATTAGTATAAAGGGTGGTGGCAGAGCCTGCCTGGCCCGGCATCAGATCCTGGAAATAGAGCATGCCAATTCCGGCGAGTATGCCGATATAGATGGCGTTCAGCAGCTGTAAAGCCAGCAGCAGCCCCGGCGTATGAACCGTCAGCATTCCAACATAGAACAGTAGCCCGGCGACGGCGGCGATACGCATCAGAAAACGTTTCCCGAAACGCTTCGCGTAATAGCCAGCAATCAGCATGGTGGGGATTTCAAGCCCGGCCGCGGTCCCCATCATGATGCCAGCAAGCTTCTCGGGCAGATGCAGCTCATCAATAATAAACAGCGGCATATTAATGATATACAGGCTGTTTGTGCCCCACATCAGCGTACAGATAATAAAGAGGAGCAGGGCGTCACGACGGTTACGACGCGGTGCCTCCAGCACGCCTGTTGCCACTTTTGGCTCTTTACGCATCGACGGCAGAAAGAACCACACCATGGCGCCACACACCACAAAGGCCACTGCCGCACTCAGGTACATCACCGTAAAGCCAAACCCCATCGCCAGCGCGTAAGCCAGCGGCGGGCCAATAACCCACGCCAGCGATACTTGCGCACGCAGAATAGAGCTGAACATCACCGCTTCTCGCCCGGTATGGTCGGCATGCTCACGGGCAAGGGCGAACATCTGCGGATTCGCCGTTGAACCGAAACTGCTCAGAAACACTCCGATAAACAGCAGAACAAAATAGTTGCGGTTCCAGGCAAACAGGACGCAGGCGAACACTCCCAGCAGACAGCAAAAGACGATCAGGCTTTTACGATCGCCTTTTTTATCTGAACGCCCCGCCAGAAACTGGCTCACCAGGATGCCGATAATGGCGCTTCCGGTAAAGAAGAAGCCCACCATCGCCGGACGCGCATGGACTTCATTGGTCAGGAACAGGCTCAGCGTAGGGGTCTGCAGCGCACCGGCGATGCCGGTCAGGAAGGCAACAATTAAAAATGCCGTTGAGGTGAAATCAAAGGGCTTCGGTGAGACGGCGGCGGGCGTGTTATGCATGTTTCACAGTCGGTGAGTTTCCAGGAGACGCGGAGTGTACGTCGCGAGTCAGAAAATAAACAGAGGGTGAGGTCAATTTCGCCACGAATAATCAAAATGGCATTTCATATTCGCGTGCAGCTGACCTTAGCTGAAACTGATTTGCTGACCGTCAGCAAAATTCAGCTGAACGAGGAAGAAATGTGCTGCATCTCTAAATTCTGCAATCAGAAATGTAACTTTCCTTGCAACGTCTTGCAGAAAGCGCAAGACTTTTTGAAACGTTTCAGCGCTATCTTGTTTTAACAAACGGAGCAGGCTAGCGCATTTTTTCTCAGTGAAGCTGAAACGATTCACTTTCAGCAGGAGAGGAGAACCATGTTCCAGTTATCTGTACAGGATATCCACCCGGGCGCTCAGGCCGGGAACAAAGAAGAGGCCATTCGTCAGGTTGCCGCTGCCCTTGTGCAGGCCGGCAATGTGGCTGAAGGCTACGTCAACGGCATGCTGGCGCGTGAGCAGCAGACCTCGACCTTCCTCGGCAATGGCATCGCTATTCCGCACGGCACCACAGACACCCGCGATCAGGTGCTGAAAACTGGCGTTAAGGTTTATCAGTTCCCGCAGGGCGTTGTATGGGGCGAGGGGCAGGTGGCTTACGTGGCCATCGGTATCGCGGCCAGCAGCGACGAGCACTTAGGTTTGCTGCGTCAGCTGACGCATGTGCTGAGCGATGACGCCGTGGCCGAGCAGTTGAAATCCGCCACCACCGCTGAAGAGCTGCGCGCTCTGCTGATGGGCGAAAAACAGAGCGAAGCGCTGAAACTGGATAACGACACGCTGACGCTGGACGTTGCCGCGACCGATCTGGTGACGCTGCAGGCCCTGAATGCCGGACGCCTCAAAGAAGCCGGGGCAGCAGACGCTACCTTTGTCACCCGCGTCATTAACGATAAGCCTCTCAATCTGGGCCAGGGTATCTGGCTGAACGACAGTGCTGAAGGCAACCTGCGGAGCGCTATCGCGGTGAGCCGTGCCGCAAACGCCTTTGACGTAGACGGTGAAAGCGCTGCACTGCTGGTGACCGTCGCCATGACCGATGACCAGCCGGTTGCCGTGCTGAAGCGTCTGGGCGATCTGCTGCTGAACAACAAAGCTGAAAAACTGCTAAATGCGGATGCCGCCACCGTGCTGGCTCTGCTGACCAGTGATGATGCGCTGACGGATGACGTGCTGAGCGCAGAGTTCGTTGTACGTAACGAGCACGGCCTGCATGCCCGTCCGGGCACCATGCTGGTGAATACCATTAAACAATTTGAAAGTGAGATCACCGTGGCTAACCTGGATGGCACGGGCAAAGCGGCCAATGGTCGTAGTCTGATGAAAGTTGTCGCGCTGGGCGTGAAGAAGGGTCACCGTCTGCGTTTCACCGCGCAGGGTGCGGATGCTGAACAGGCGCTGAAAGCGATTGGCGATGCCATCGCGGCGGGTCTGGGGGAGGGCGCATAATGAGCAGACGTGTTGCGACTATTACGCTGAACCCGGCTTATGACCTGGTGGGGTTTTGCCCGGAGATTGAGCGCGGCGAAGTAAACCTCGTGCGTACCACTGGCCTGCATGCTGCAGGCAAAGGGATTAACGTCGCGAAAGTGCTCAAGGATCTCGGTATCGATGTCACCGTGGGGGGATTCCTCGGTAAAGATAACCAGGATGGTTTCCAGCAGCTGTTCAGCGAGCTGGGCATTGCTAACCGTTTCCAGGTTGTTCAGGGCCGTACCCGTATCAACGTCAAACTGACGGAGAAAGACGGGGAAGTGACCGATCTGAACTTCTCTGGCTTTGAAGTGACGCCGTCTGACTGGGAGCGTTTTGTTAACGATTCTCTGACCTGGCTGGGCCAGTTCGACATGGTGTGCGTCAGCGGCAGTCTGCCATCTGGCGTAAGCCCGGAAGCCTTCACCGACTGGATGACGCGCCTGCGCAGCCAGTGCCCGTGCATCATTTTTGACAGCAGCCGTGATGCGCTGGTCGCCGGCCTGAAAGCGTCCCCGTGGCTGGTGAAGCCTAATCGTCGTGAACTTGAGATCTGGGCTGGCCGGAAGCTGCCAGAATTAAAAGATGTGATTGACGCTGCCCATGCGCTGCGCGAGCAGGGTATCGCTCACGTGGTGATTTCGCTTGGTGCAGAAGGGGCGTTGTGGGTTAACGCGTCTGGCGAATGGATCGCCAAACCGCCGTCGGTTGACGTTGTCAGCACCGTTGGCGCCGGGGATTCGATGGTTGGCGGTCTGATCTATGGCCTGCTGATGCGCGAATCCAGTGAACATACTTTACGTCTTGCCACCGCCGTTGCAGCCCTGGCCGTGAGTCAGAGCAATGTCGGCATTACCGATCGTACCCAGTTAGCCGCGATGATGGCGCGCGTTGACTTAAAACCTTTTAACTAACAGCAGGAGAGGAATAATGAAAACGCTGCTGATTATTGACTCCGGTCTCGGACAGGCTCGCGCCTATATGGCGAAGACCCTGCTGGGAGCGGCGGCGAACAAAGCACATCTGGAAATGACCGATAACCCGGGCGACGCTGAACTGGCGATTGTGCTGGGTGATAAGGTCCCGGCTGACAGCGCGCTGAACGGCAAAAAAGTGTGGCTGGGCGATATTAATCGCGCGGTGGCACATCCGGAACTGTTCCTGAGCGAAGCGAAAGGTCATGCGTCTGTCTATAGCGCACCGGCTGCGGCAGCACCGGTTGCTGCCACGGGCCCGAAACGCATTGTGGCGGTGACAGCTTGTCCGACGGGCGTCGCGCATACCTTTATGGCGGCTGAAGCGATTGAAACCGAAGCGAAAAAACGCGGCTGGTGGGTAAAAGTTGAAACCCGTGGCTCGGTGGGTGCGGGCAATGCCATCACCCCGGAAGAAGTGGCGGAAGCCGATCTGGTGATCGTTGCGGCGGATATCGAAGTTGATCTGGCGAAATTCGCGGGTAAACCGATGTACCGCACCTCTACCGGCCTGGCGCTGAAAAAGACCGCGCAGGAGTTTGATAAAGCGCTGGTGGAAGCCCAGCCTTATCAGGCAACCGGTGCGGCTAAACCGGCTACCGAAGGGAAAAAAGAATCCGCGGGCGCCTATCGTCACCTGCTGACCGGTGTGTCTTATATGCTGCCGATGGTGGTGGCGGGCGGTCTGTGTATCGCACTGTCATTCGCGTTTGGTATCACCGCATTTAAAGAAGAAGGAACGCTGGCTGCGGCGTTAATGCAGATTGGTGGCGGCTCCGCGTTCGCGCTGATGGTGCCGGTGCTGGCAGGCTTTATCGCCTTCTCCATCGCTGACCGTCCGGGTCTGACGCCGGGTCTTATCGGCGGTATGCTGGCCGTGAGCACCGGTTCCGGCTTTATTGGCGGTATCATCGCCGGTTTCCTGGCGGGTTACGTCGCAAAGCTTATCAGTTCGAAGCTGAAGCTGCCGCAAAGTATGGAAGCCCTGAAACCGATTCTGATCATCCCGCTGATTTCCAGCCTGGTGGTCGGTCTGGCGATGATTTACCTGATTGGTAAGCCGGTGGCGGGTATCCTGGCGGGTCTGACCCACTGGCTGCAAACCATGGGCACGGCAAACGCGGTGCTGTTGGGTGCTATCCTCGGTGGCATGATGTGTACCGACATGGGTGGTCCGGTAAACAAAGCGGCCTATGCATTCGGTGTTGGCCTGCTGAGTACCCAGACCTACGCGCCAATGGCGGCCATTATGGCGGCCGGTATGGTGCCACCGCTGGCGCTTGGCCTGGCAACGATTATTGCGCGTCGTAAATTCGACAAAGCGCAGCAGGAAGGCGGCAAAGCGGCGCTGGTACTGGGCCTGTGCTTTATCACCGAAGGGGCGATTCCGTTCGCTGCCCGTGACCCAATGCGTGTTCTGCCTTGCTGTATCGTTGGCGGCGCGGTGACCGGGGCGATCTCAATGGCGATTGGCGCGAAGCTGATGGCACCGCACGGTGGTCTGTTCGTTCTGCTGATCCCTGGCGCTATCACCCCGGTACTGGGTTACCTGCTGGCGATTGTTGCCGGTACGCTGGTGGCGGGGCTCTCTTACGCGGTGCTGAAACGCCCTGAAGCGGAAGCGGTGGCAAAAGCAGCCTAAAAGAGGTGTCGGGTGGCGGCTTCGCCTTACCCGACCTAAAAAAAAGCCGGACGCTTAACGCGATCCGGCTTTTTTATGCCGCCTGTTCAGCGGTCTGCTGTGCCTTCAGCCAGGCGATCTCTTCCGCCCAGATATCCGGATTGATGGTTTCCAGCACCATGGGGATACCATCGAAACGGGCGTCCTGCATGATAAAGCGGAACGCATCATGGCCAATATTGCCTTCACCCAGGCTGTGGTGACGGTCTACACGGCTGCCAAAGGCGCTTTTGGCATCGTTTAAGTGCATTCCACGCAGATACTTAAAGCCTACCACGCGTTCGAACTCATCGAAGGTGTTTTTCGTGGCCTCGGTTGTGCGCAGGTCGTAACCGGCTGCAAACGCGTGACAGGTATCGATACATACGCCCACGCGGGATTTATCTTCCACGCCGTCGATGATGGCGGCCAGATGTTCAAACTTAAAGCCGAGGTTGCTGCCCTGACCGGCGGTATTCTCGATCACCGCGGTAACCCCCTGGGTTTTATCCAGCGTGATGTTAATGGACTCCGCAATGCGTGCCAGGCAGGCCTCTTCGTCTATCTGCATCAGATGGCTACCCGGATGGAAGTTCAGCAGCGTCAGCCCAAGCTGCTCGCAGCGCTGGACTTCATCCAGAAACGCTTCGCGGGACTTCTCCAGCGCTTCCAGAACCGGATGGCCGAGGTTGATCAGATAGCTGTCGTGGGGAAGGATTTGACCCGGCCCGTAGTGGTACTTCTCACAGGCGGCTTTGAAATCATCTATGACGTCAGCGGTAAGCGGCGCGGCGCGCCACTGGCGCTGGTTTTTGGTGAACAGGGCGAAAGCGGTCGCCTCAATTTCGGCGGCGCGAATGGCGGCATTCGCAAGGCCACCGGCAGCGCTGACGTGCGCTCCAACGTATTTCATAAAGGGACTCCTGTTAACCCGAAATGCGTATCATAACGGGTTAACAGGAGAAGGATGTAGTGGTTTATGCCATCAGGCTGTGAACCACGAGGTTAATCGCACCGCCACCCACAATCAGCCAGATGAAGAGCACCAGCGCCATCAGCAGCGGTTTCGCACCGGCTTTTTGCAGCGCGCTGACGTGCGTGGTCACCCCCAGCGCCGCCATCGCCATCGCCAGCAGCACGGTATCCAGCGTCACCAGCATATCGACCACCGCTTTTGGCAGCAGGTGGAAGGAGTTGAAAATCGCCACCACGATAAACAGGATCGCAAACCACGGTATGGTGATTTTACTCTTCTGATTACCACCCGCGGGCGCAAGCTGTTTCACGCGGGCAGCCAGGATAATCAGGAAGGGTGCCAGCATCATGACGCGCAGCATTTTAGCAATCACCGCAGCGTTTTCTGCTTCCGGGTTAATGGCATGACCCGCCGCCACGACCTGCGCCACTTCATGCATGGTTGAGCCAATGTAGATGCCATAGGTTTCCGGGCTAAACCAGTGGGCAACCAGCGGATACATGGCCGGGTAGAGGAAAATAGCCAGCGTACCGAAGATCACCACGGTCGCGACCGCCACCGTAACTTTGCTGGATTCCGCCTTGACCACAGGTTCGGTTGCCAGTACCGCCGCCGCACCGCAAATACTGCTCCCGGCACCGATCAGCCAGCTGGTCTGTTTATCCAGGCCAAATATTTTCTGTCCGATAAAGCAGGCCAGTAAAAAGGTGCTGGTCAGGGTCAGGACGTCAATGGCGATACCGCTAATGCCGACATCCGCAATCTGTGAAAAGGTGAGGCGAAAGCCGTAAAGAATGATCCCGAGGCGCAGCAGATGCTGCTTGGCAAAAATAACGCCGCCATCACAGGACTTCCAGATGTGCGGGTAAACGGTGTTACCCACGACCATGCCGAGCAGGATCGCCAGCGTTAAGGCGCTAAAACCGGCACCGGCGACGGCGGGAATGCTGCCGCCCCATAATGCCACACCGGTGACGACCGCGCTGAGCGCAAGACCCGGCACGAAGTGCCACAATGTACGATGATGCTGTAAGGTGATTTCTGACATAACCTTCTCCTTTGTCTGGCTAAAGGTTACGGCGCGCTGGCTTAAAAATAAAATTGATTATATACTTATAATCAATCTATATAAGTGGTAAGAAACCATGCACATTACTTTGCGTCAGCTGGAAGTTTTTGCCGAAGTGCTGAAAAGCGGGTCGACGACCCAGGCCTCGCAGATGCTTTCGCTTTCCCAGTCTGCGGTCAGCGCCGCGTTAACCGATCTTGAGGGCCAGTTGGGCGTGCAGCTCTTCGACAGGGTAGGGAAGCGGCTGGTGGTTAACGAACATGGCCGCCTGCTTTATCCCCGCGCGCTGGCGCTGCGGGAACAGGCAACGGAAATTGAACAACTCTTCCGGGAAGAGAACGGTGCCATCCGCGTGTATGCCAGCAGTACCATTGGGAACTATATCTTGCCGGAAGTGATTGCCCGCTATCGCCGGGATTTCCCGACCCTGCCGCTGGAGATGAGCGTGGGGAACAGTCAGGATGTGATTAACGCGGTAATCGATTTTCGCGTGGATATCGGTCTTATCGAAGGGCCATGCCATAACGTCGATATCATTGCGGAACCCTGGCTGGAAGATGAGCTGGTGGTCTTCGCTTCACCCGCCTCGTCGTTATTGCAGGGTGAGGTGACGCTGGAACGTCTGGCGCAGGCGCAGTGGATCCTGCGTGAGCAGGGCTCCGGCACGCGGGAAATTGTTGATTATCTGCTGCTCTCCCATTTGCCGCATTTCCAGCTGGGGATGGAGCTGGGCAACTCAGAGGCGATCAAGCATGCGGTGCGACATGGCCTTGGGATCAGCTGCCTTTCACGACGGGTCATTATTGAACAGCTTGAGGCCGGAACGCTGGTTGAAGTTCCGCTTCCGCTGCCCAAACTGGTGCGCACGTTGTGGTGTATTCACCATCGTCAGAAACATCTTTCCAGCTCGCTGCAGCGTTTTCTGCGCTATTGCGCCATGTAAATGCGCCCCTCACCCCAATGGGGAGAGGGAAAAATTATGCTTTACTTATAATCCTGGCCGAGTCATGAAGCTCTCTTATAACTCAGTATTTCTGCCGGAAGGAACGCGGATCGTCTGCTACAATCGCGCCTCATTTATTGAATGGACAGCATTTTCACATGGTTTCAGAAACTAAAACCACAGAAGCGCCCGCGCTACGCCGCGAACTCAAGGCGCGGCACCTGACGATGATCGCCATCGGCGGCTCAATCGGTACAGGTCTTTTCGTTGCCTCCGGGGCAACCATTTCGGCAGCCGGCCCGGGTGGGGCACTTTTCTCTTATATCCTGATTGGCCTGATGGTCTACTTCCTGATGACCAGCCTGGGCGAACTGGCCGCGTACATGCCGGTATCCGGTTCGTTTTCGACCTACGGTCAGAAATACGTTGAAGAAGGCTTCGGCTTCGCACTGGGCTGGAACTACTGGTACAACTGGGCGGTCACCATCGCCGTTGACCTTGTCGCCGCACAGCTGGTTATGACCTGGTGGTTCCCGGACACGCCAGGCTGGATCTGGAGTGCGCTGTTCCTTGCGGTCATCTTCCTGCTGAACTACATCTCCGTTCGCGGCTTTGGCGAAGCGGAATACTGGTTCTCTTTGATCAAAGTGGCAACCGTCATCATCTTTATCGTCGTCGGTGTGGCGATGATCGTTGGTATTTTCAAAGGGGCGGAACCGGCCGGGTGGAGCAACTGGACGATTGGCGATGCGCCGTTTGCCGGTGGTTTCTCGGCGATGATTGGCGTGGCGATGATTGTTGGCTTCTCCTTCCAGGGCACCGAGCTGATTGGTATTGCCGCCGGTGAGTCTGAAAACCCGGAGAAGAACATTCCGCGCGCGGTGCGTCAGGTATTCTGGCGTATTCTGCTGTTCTATGTGTTCGCGATCCTGATTATCAGCCTGATTATCCCATACACTGACCCAAGCCTGCTGCGCAACGATGTCAAAGACATCAGCGTCAGCCCGTTCACGCTGGTCTTCCAGCATGCCGGTCTGCTCTCTGCGGCGGCGGTAATGAACGCCGTTATCCTGACAGCGGTGCTGTCTGCGGGTAACTCCGGTATGTACGCCTCAACCCGTATGCTCTATACCCTGGCCTGTGACGGTAAAGCGCCGCGTATTTTCGCAAAACTGTCTCGTGGCGGTGTGCCGCGTAACGCGCTGTATGCCACAACGGTCATTGCTGGTCTGTGCTTCCTGACCTCCATGTTCGGTAACCAGACGGTCTACCTGTGGCTGCTCAACACCTCTGGTATGACGGGCTTTATTGCCTGGCTGGGGATTGCCATCAGTCACTACCGCTTCCGTCGCGGCTATGTGATGCAGGGACACGATCTGAACAACCTGCCGTACCGTTCCGGGTTCTTCCCGCTGGGGCCGATTTTCGCCTTCATTCTGTGTCTGATTATCACCCTGGGCCAGAACTATGAAGCGTTCCTGGCGGACACCATTGACTGGGGCGCCGTAACGGCCACCTACATTGGTATTCCACTGTTCCTGGTGATCTGGTTTGGCTACAAGCTGATGAAAGGAACGCACTTCGTTCGCTACAGTGAAATGGAATTCCCTGAACGATTTAACAAATAAACCGCACTTCCTCTCTTTTAGCCCGCTCATTTGAGCGGGCTTTTTTATCTCCACATTATGCAGAACGGATATAATTTTTAACAATTTAATTGATAATAATAATCGTTTGCTTTATCGTTACGTCAAAATAAGCAGACCACCGACCCGCCGGAGATGCGGGCGGAGCAAAAGGCATTGTGGGCAATAATCTTTTGATTTAGTTGTATTTACCTCATGGAGATATGGAATGTTTAGGTTGAATCCCTTCGTCAGGGGAGGACTTTGTGCGTCCGCAATGTCCCTGGCACTGCCTGTCATCGCTGCGGAATCCAGCGACACACTGGTTGTCACGGCGTCAGCGACTGAGCAAAACCTGAAGGACGCACCGGCGAGCATCAGCGTCATCACCCAGGAAGGCCTGCAGCGTAAACCCGTTCAGAACCTGAAAGATGTGTTGCAGGACGTACCGGGCGTGCAGCTCACTAATGAAGGGGACAACCGTAAAGGGGTAAGTATTCGCGGTCTGGACAGCAGCTATACGCTGATCCTGATCGACGGTAAGCGTGTTAACTCCCGCAACGCCGTCTTCCGCCATAACGATTTCGATCTGAACTGGGTTCCGGTCGATGCGATCGAGCGGATCGAAGTGGTGCGCGGGCCAATGTCCTCGCTCTACGGCTCAGATGCGCTGGGCGGCGTGGTGAACATCATCACCAAGAAAATCGGTCAGAAGTGGACGGGCACCCTGAGCGCCGACTCCACCATTCAGGAACACCGCGATCGCGGGGACACCAACAACGGCCAGTTCTACACCAGCGGCCCGCTGGTGGACGGCGTGCTGGGGCTGAAGGCCTACGGCAGCGTGTCTAAGCGTGAAAAAGACAAGCAGCAAGAATCGTCTACCACAACGAGCGGTGAAACGCCGCGTATTGAGGGCTTCACCAGCCGCGATGCCAATGTGGAATTCGCCTGGACGCCGACGGAAAATCATGATTTTACCGCAGGCTATGGTTTCGACCGCCAGGATCGTGATTCCGATTCCCTCGATAAAAATCGCCTTGAGCGCCAGAACTACTTCCTGAGCCACAACGGCCGCTGGGGGACAGGCAACAGCGAACTGAAAGTTTACGGCGAGAAGGTGGACAACAAAAACCCGGGTAACAGCCATACCATCACTTCCGAGAGCAACGCCGTTGATGGTAAATACGTGCTGCCGCTGGGTGAAATCAATCAGCTGCTGACCTTCGGCGGCGAATGGCGTCACGACAAGCTGAAAGATCCGGTAAACCTGACCGGGGGCTCCGGCAGCGCGACCTCTACCAGCCAGTATGCTCTCTTCCTTGAAGATGAATGGCGGATATTTGAACCGCTGGCGCTGACTACCGGCATCCGTATGGACGACCACGACACCTACGGCGATCACTGGAGTCCGCGAGCGTATCTGGTCTATAACGCGACCGATACCGTCACGGTGAAAGGGGGCTGGGCAACCGCGTTTAAAGCGCCATCCCTGCTGCAACTGAGTCCGGACTGGATCACCGGATCGTGTCGCGGTGCCTGCGAGATTGTCGGTAACCCGAACCTGAAACCGGAAACCAGCGAAAGCTTTGAACTCGGGCTATACTACAGCGGGGAAGAGGGATGGTTAGAGGGCGTGCAGGCCAGCATTACCACCTTCCAGAACAATGTTGATGACCGTATCAGCATCAGCCGTACGGCGAACGTTAACCAGGCTAAGAGCTACCCGAACTACGTGGGGCTGAATGCTGACGGTGAACCGATCTTCCGCTATTACAACGTCAACAAGGCGCGTATTCGTGGCGTGGAAACCGAGCTGAAGATCCCGGTGGCTGAGGACTGGAAGCTGACGCTGAACTATACCTACAACGACGGGCGTGATATCAGCAACGGCGGTAACAAACCGCTGTCCGAACTGCCGTTCCATACCGCCAACGGTACCGTGGACTGGAAGGCGACGCAGGACTGGTCGTTCTACGTCCAGGGCCACTACACCGGCGAGAAACGTGCGTTAACCAGCGCAGACGCAACGCCGGGCGGCTATGTCATCTGGAATACTGGCGCGGCATGGCAGGCAACGAAAAGCGTGAAGCTGCGCGCGGGCGTGCAGAACCTGCTGGATAAAGATCTGAGCCGCGACGATTACAGCTACACGGAAGATGGCCGCCGCTACTTTGTGGGTGTGGATTATAAGTTCTGATGTGGTTTTCATGCCCGGTGGCGCTTCGCTTACCGGGCAAAAAAGACCGCACTTACCCGAACAAATGCTCCGCATGGAAGCGGAGGTGATCCTCAATAAAGGATGCAATGAAATAGTAGCTGTGGTCATATCCGGGCTGAATACGCAGCGTCAGCGGCCAGTCTTTCTGACGTGCGGCTTCAGCCAGCACGGCGGGCTGTAGCTGCCCGGCCAGGAACTGATCCGCATCACCTTGATCGACAAGCGTCGGGATCGCATTTCCAGGCTGGCTCGCCAGCATCAGGGCACAGCTGTCCCATTCCTGCCAGCGTTGTGCGTCATCGCCCAGATAGTTCATGAAGGCTTTCTGCCCCCACGGTACCTGGGTGGGGTTCACTATTGGCGCAAACGCGGAAACGCTGGTGTATCTGCCAGGATTTTTTAGCGCCATGATCAACGCGCCGTGCCCACCCATGGAATGCCCGCTGATGGCACACCGGTTGCTTACTGCAAACTCACGCTGGATCAGGGCTGGCAGCTCGTCGGCAATATAGTCGTACATGCGGTAATGGCTCGCCCACGGCTGCTCTGTGGCGTTCAGATAGAACCCGGCCCCTTTGCCCAGATCATATCCGGCATCGTCCGCCACCTCATCGCCACGCGGGCTGGTGTCTGGCATCACCAGGGCGATACCCAGCTCGGCCGCCACACGCTGCGCGCCCGCTTTGGTGGTGAAATTCTCATCGTTACAGGTTAATCCCGAGAGCCAGAACAGAACCGGGGGCTTAGCACCCTCTTCAGTGGGCGGCAGGAAAATACTGAACGTCATGGCACAGTTCAGGACAGTGGAGTCGTGGCGCCAGCGCTGCTGTCGACCTTCAAAACAACGATGCTCTTCGAGCAGTTCCATGCAGGGCTCCTTAATGCGAATTGCTATTCATTCAGCCCATAATACAGAGTTTTCATTTACCTGTGAGCAACTTTCACTTTCGCAATACAGCGAGATCCTGCATCATAAATTTACTTTTTATTAACAACTGGAGCGGTCATGGCGCTGCGAATTGCGCTCAGTGGATTTGTGGTTCTGGTGGTAGCGATGGGAATTGGGCGCTTCGCGTTTACCCCTCAGGTGCCACTGATGATTGCCGCCGGGCAACTCACGCTCACCAGCGCAGGTCTGGTGGCGGCGATGAACTATCTGGGCTATCTGGTGGGCGCATGGGATGCGATGCGCGCCCATCGCTTCGTTGAAACCCGCCTTTGGCTGGGTATTACTGGCGCTGTGGCGCTGACGCTGCTTTCCGCCGCAGCGGATAACGCGCTGGTACATGGTCTGCTGCGCTTTGTGATTGGCTGCATGAGCGGCTGGTCGATGGTGCTGATTGCCGCCTGGACCAACGAGCGGCTGGGGCAACTGGGTAAACCGGGTTTGAGCGCGGCCGTGTTTGCCGGGCCGGGCGCAGGTATCGCCCTGAGCGGACTGCTTGCGGTCTATATTCACGCAAAAGCGTTGTCGGCCGGGGCCGCATGGCAGATTTACGGCGTGCTGGCACTGGTGCTTATCGCACTGGTTGCCCGCTATTTACCGCGTGCCGGGCAACTGCATCGGCCGGGCAGCGCGCCTGAACCCCTTATTCTGACGAAAGATCTGAAGTGCCTGGTCTGGAGCTACAGCCTGGCCGGATTTGGCTACATCCTGCCTGCAACATTTTTATCGCAAATGGCGGCCGTGCGTTTTCCCGGCAGCCTGTTTGCACAGTTTGTCTGGCCGATATTTGGCGCTGCCGCTGTTGTGGGCATCGTGCTTAGCATCGTTTTGCGTCATACCTCTACCTCGAACCGCAGGCTGGCTATCGTGCTGTGGTTACAGGGGGCGGGTGTGCTGGCGGCATGGCTACTGCCGGGAATTGGCGGCTTGCTGACGGGCGGCCTGCTGGTCGGCGGCGGATTCCTGTGTGCCGTTCAGCTCTCTTTACTCTACGGGCGCGAGCTGGCACCCGAACATACCCGCTATATGGCGGGGCTGCTGACTACCGGTTATGCCATTGGACAGCTGGTGGGGCCGATGACCTCGGCGTTATCCACCTGGCTTACCCACAAGCTTGAGCCTGCGCTGGGGCTGGCGGGCATTGCGCTGTTCATTGCTGGCGCGCTGGTGTGGAACCGTCAGGCCGAAAGGCAGCAGCAATTGCAATAATTATCGTCGTGAATACTGGATTATGTGCGCGGCCTCACGCACAATGAGCGCACACTTTTGCCACAACGAGGGCAAAAGACGCCACACCTGCAGGAGAAAAGAATGTCATCACTCAGTAAAGAAGCGGCCCTTGTCCACGAAGCCCTGGTTGCGCGCGGTCTTGAAACGCCACTGCGTCCACCCGTTCAGGAAGTGGATAATGAAACCCGTAAGCGTCTGATTGCCGGGCACATGACCGAGATCATGCAACTGCTGAATCTCGATCTGAGCGACGACAGTCTGATGGAAACGCCGCATCGCATCGCAAAAATGTATGTCGACGAAATTTTCTCCGGCCTGGACTACGCCAACTTCCCGAAAATCACCGTCATTGAAAACAAAATGAAGGTGGATGAGATGGTGACGGTGCGCGATATTACGCTGACCAGCACCTGCGAGCACCACTTCGTGACCATCGACGGTAAAGCGACCGTGGCTTACATTCCAAAAGATACGGTGATTGGTCTGTCCAAAATCAACCGTATCGTGCAGTTCTTTGCCCAACGCCCACAGGTGCAGGAGCGTCTGACGCAGCAGATCCTGACCGCGCTGCAAACGCTGCTGGGCACCAATAATGTCGCGGTCTCCATTGACGCGGTTCACTACTGCGTGAAGGCGCGCGGTGTACGTGATGCCACCAGTGCGACCACCACCACGTCGCTGGGCGGTCTGTTTAAATCCAGCCAGAACACCCGCCAGGAGTTCCTGCGCGCCGTGCGTCACCACAACTAATCAGACAGGGCAGGGACCATGGAGCGAAACGTCACGCTCGATTTTGTTCGCGGCGTCGCCATTCTCGGTATCCTGCTGCTTAATATCAGCGCCTTCGGTCTGCCGAAGGCCGCTTATCTTAACCCCGCCTGGTATGGCGAGATCACCCGTCGCGATGCCTGGACGTGGGCAATCCTCGATCTCTTTGCTCAGGTGAAATTCCTCACCCTCTTTGCGCTGCTGTTTGGCGCCGGTCTGCAACTGCTGCTCAAACGCGGCACCCGGTGGATCCAGTCACGTCTGACCCTGCTGGTGCTCCTTGGCTTTATTCACGGCCTGTTCTTCTGGGACGGTGATATTCTTCTCGCCTATGGATTAGTCGGGCTGATTTGCTGGCGACTCATCCGTGATGCGCATAGCGTCAAAAGCCTGTTTAACACCGGCGTGATGCTCTATGTCATGGGGCTTGGGGTGCTGCTGTTGCTGGGCATGATCGCCGGCGACGCAACAAGCCGCTCGTGGATACCGGACGCCGCCAACCTGCAGTATGAGCAGTTCTGGAAGCTAAAAGGCGGCGCGGAAGCGATAAGCAATCGCGCGGATATGCTGGGCGATAACCTGCTGGCACTGGGGGCGCAATACGGCTGGCAGCTGGCGGGGATGATGCTGATGGGTGCATCCCTGATGCGCACCGGCTGGCTGAAAGGGGAATTTAGCCTGCGCCACTATCGTCGCACAGGCGTCTTGCTGGTGCTGCTGGGCGTGGCGATCAATCTCCCGGCGGTGATTGCGCAGTGGCATCTACACTGGGATTACCGCTGGTGCGCTTTCCTGCTGCAGGTTCCGCGCGAGCTCGGTGCCCCGTTCCAGACCATCGGCTACGCCGCGCTCATCTATGGCTTCTGGCCGCAGCTCTCCCGCCTCTGGATTGTCAGTGCCGTTGCCTGCGTTGGCCGCATGGCGTTAAGCAATTACATTTTGCAGACCCTCATCTGTACCACGCTGTTCTATCGATTTGGCCTGTTTATGAAATTCGACCGCCTTACGCTGGTGGCGTTTGTTCTTCCGGTCTGGACGATAAACCTGGCGTTTTCGGTTATCTGGCTGCGGTATTTCCGCCAGGGGCCGCTGGAGTGGGCGTGGCGTCAGTTAACCGCAAAAGCGTCAGGTGTTTCATTGAATAATACATCCAGATAACGATCTGGATCACAATCATTAACAAAATGGATGTAACCGTTTTCATCTGTGTGAGCTTCTTCACGTAGTCCCCTTTCTCTCGCTGCCAAAATAGCCACCTTGCTAAACACAGGGGGTGTCTGTGAGTTGCTGCAATCCTTTTAAGGATGGTGAATATGATCACCATTCGTGACGTCGCCCGTCAGGCGGGCGTTTCTGTGGCCACCGTCTCTCGCGTGCTGAACAACAGCGCGCTGGTCAGCCCTGAAACCCGTGAAACCGTAATGAAAGCCGTGACCCAACTGGGTTACCGCCCCAATGCTAATGCGCAGGCGCTGGCTACGCAGGTCAGTGACACCATTGGCGTGGTAGTGATGGACGTGTCGGATGCGTTTTTTGGCGCGCTGGTGAAAGCGGTGGATGTTGTTGCCCAGCAGCACCAAAAGTATGTGCTGATCGGCAACAGCTATCATGAAGCAGAAAAAGAGCGCTATGCCATCGAAGTGCTGATCCGCCAGCGTTGTAACGCGCTGATTGTGCATTCAAAAGCCCTGAGTGATGAGGAGCTTGCCGGATTTATGGAGCAAATCCCCGGCATGGTGCTCATCAACCGGATTGTGCCCGGTTATGCCCACCGTTGCGTGGGGCTGGATAACGTGAGCGGCGCCATGATGGCCACGCGCATGCTGATTAATAACGGGCACCAGCGAATCGGTTATCTGGCCTCCAGCCACGCGATTGAGGACGACGAACTGCGTCGCGAAGGCTGGCAAAACGCCCTGAAAGAGCACGGCATTGTGCCTTCTGAAAGCTGGGTAGGCACCGGTACCCCGGACATGCAGGGAGGGGAGGCGGCGATGGTCGAGCTGCTGGGCCGTAACCTGCAGCTCTCCGCGGTGTTTGCCTACAACGACAGTATGGCTGCCGGAGCACTGACGGCATTAAAAGATAACGGCATTGCGGTGCCACAGCATTTGTCGTTGATCGGTTTTGACGATATTCCCATTGCCCGTTACACCGACCCGCAGCTGACAACGGTACGCTATCCCATTGTCTCGATGGCCAAACTGGCGACTGAGCTGGCGTTACAGGGCGCGGCAGGGCTGCTTGATACGGGAGCAACACACTGTTTCATGCCGACATTAGTGCGCCGCCATTCGGTCTCTGCCCGGCAAATTGTGGTTCCGATCACTAACTGATAAAGCCAGCTGATGTAACCGTTTTCAATCTGTGAGTAAATTCACAGTATCTTAACAAGGCGCTGACTATGATGTCAGCGTTTTAGGGGCTGAAACGCTATGTAACAGTGATTATTCACTTTCACTATAGCCAACGTGCCGCAAACAACGAATAAAACGCATTTCTGGAGCGTTACCGAACACGGAAGATAGAAATTTTATAAGTGAACTTCGGCTGTCAGTAACGTTTTATTAACACCTGCCCGCCGATCGTTATTCACAAGAACTACCCTGCATAAAAAAAACCGGAGATACCATGAATAAGAAGGTGTTGACTCTGTCTGCTGTAATGGCAAGCATGCTTTTTGGTGCAGCAGCGCACGCTGCGGATACCCGTATTGGTGTGACTATCTATAAATACGACGACAACTTCATGTCTGTTGTGCGTAAAGCGATCGAGAAAGATGCTAAAGCAGCGCCAGATGTTCAGCTGCTGATGAATGACTCCCAGAACGACCAGTCCAAACAGAACGACCAGATTGACGTCCTGCTGGCAAAAGGCGTGAAGGCACTGGCAATCAACCTGGTTGACCCGGCTGCTGCAGGCACAGTTATCGAGAAAGCGCGCGGCCAAAACGTGCCAATCGTCTTCTTCAACAAAGAACCTTCCCGTAAAGCGCTGGACAGCTATGACAAAGCGTATTACGTCGGTACTGACTCCAAAGAGTCCGGTATTATCCAGGGCGATCTGATCGCGAAACACTGGGCGGCCAACCCGAACTGGGATCTGAACAAAGACGGCCAGATCCAGTTTGTGCTGCTGAAAGGCGAGCCAGGCCACCCGGATGCTGAAGCGCGTACCACTTACGTTGTCAAAGAGCTGAACGACAAAGGTCTGAAAACCCAGCAGCTGGCTTTAGATACCGCGATGTGGGATACCGCTCAGGCGAAAGATAAAATGGACGCGTGGCTGTCTGGTCCTAACGCGAACAAAATTGAAGTGGTCATCGCTAACAACGACGCGATGGCAATGGGGGCGGTAGAAGCCCTGAAAGCACACAACAAATCCTCTATCCCTGTGTTCGGCGTGGATGCGCTGCCAGAAGCGCTGGCACTGGTGAAATCAGGTGCGATGGCCGGTACCGTGCTGAACGATGCCAACAACCAGGCGAAAGCCACCTTCGATCTGGCGAAAAACCTGGCCGACGGTAAAGGTGCGGCTGATGGCACCAACTGGAAAATCGACAATAAAATCGTTCGCGTACCTTACGTGGGCGTAGACCAGTCCAACCTGGCTGAGTTTATCGGTAAATAAGATAGTTAGTTATGTCTCCACAGGGCGCAACATGTTGCGCCCTTTTATAACGCGATATGCGAGGCCAACAAGGTATAATTATGGTCAGCACAACTACTCCGTCGTCCGGTGAATTCTTGTTGGAAATGAACGGCATCAACAAGTCGTTTCCCGGTGTTAAGGCACTCGATAATGTTAATTTAAAAGTTCGGCCTCATTCAATTCATGCCTTAATGGGTGAAAACGGTGCCGGTAAATCAACATTATTAAAATGTCTTTTTGGGATCTATCAAAAAGATTCTGGCAGCATTCTTTTTCAGGGGAAAGAGATCGATTTCCATTCAGCGAAAGAAGCACTGGAAAACGGTATCTCTATGGTTCACCAGGAATTGAACCTGGTACTGCAACGCTCGGTAATGGATAATATGTGGTTGGGACGTTATCCAACCAAAGGTGTTTTTGTCGATCAGGACAAAATGTACCGTGACACCAAAGCCATTTTCGATGAGCTGGATATTGATATCGATCCGCGCGCCCGCGTGGGAACATTATCCGTCTCGCAAATGCAGATGATCGAAATTGCCAAAGCGTTCTCCTATGATGCCAAAATTGTCATCATGGATGAACCGACATCGTCATTAACGGAAAAAGAGGTTAACCACCTTTTTACCATTATTCGTAAGCTAAAAGATCGCGGCTGCGGCATTGTTTATATCTCCCATAAAATGGAAGAGATCTTCCAGTTGTGTGATGAGATAACCATCCTGCGCGACGGTCAGTGGATTGCCACTCAGCCTCTCGAAGGGCTGGACATGGACAAGATCATCGCCATGATGGTGGGCCGTTCCCTGAACCAGCGTTTCCCGGACAAAGAGAACAAGCCGGGTGAGGTGATCCTTGAGGTGCGTAACCTGACCTCGCTGCGTCAGCCCTCTATTCGCGACGTCTCCTTCGACCTGCACAAGGGCGAAATTCTGGGCATTGCAGGCCTGGTCGGGGCAAAACGTACCGATATCGTCGAAACCCTGTTTGGTATTCGCGAGAAAGCCGAAGGCACCATCACGCTGCACGGTAAGAAAATTAACAACCACAACGCCAACGAAGCCATTAATAATGGTTTTGCACTGGTGACGGAAGAGCGGCGTTCGACCGGTATTTATGCCTATCTGGATATTAACTTTAACTCGTTAATTTCTAATATCCGCAACTATAAAAACAAAGTAGGTCTGCTGGATAACTCCCGCATGAAGAGTGATACCCAGTGGGTTATTGACTCTATGCGCGTAAAAACGCCGGGGCATCGTACGCAAATTGGTTCGTTGTCGGGCGGCAACCAGCAAAAAGTCATTATCGGTCGTTGGTTATTAACGCAGCCAGAAATTCTGATGCTGGATGAACCAACCCGCGGTATTGACGTCGGCGCGAAGTTTGAAATTTATCAGCTGATCGCTGAACTGGCGAAAAAGGATAAAGGGATCATTATTATCTCTTCCGAAATGCCGGAATTGTTAGGGATCACAGATCGTATTCTGGTTATGAGCAATGGTCTCGTTGCCGGTATTGTTGACACGAAAACGACAACGCAAAACGAAATTTTGCGTTTAGCGTCTTTGCACCTTTAAGATCAGGGGCTCCTCATGAGTGCGTTAAATAAAAAAAGTTTTCTCACTTATCTGAAAGAAGGCGGTATTTACGTTGTTCTTTTAGTATTGCTGGCCATTATCATTTTCCAGGACCCTACGTTCTTAAGTCTGCTGAACCTGAGTAACATTCTGACTCAGTCTTCCGTGCGTATTATCATCGCGCTGGGCGTGGCGGGGCTCATCGTCACCCAGGGGACTGACCTTTCCGCAGGGCGCCAGGTCGGCCTCGCGGCGGTGATCGCGGCAACCCTGTTGCAGTCGATGGAAAACGCCAACAAGGTGTTCCCGGAAATGGCGACCATGCCCATTTTCGTGGTGATCCTGATTGTCTGCGCCATCGGTGCGGTGATTGGTCTGATCAACGGTATCATCATCGCTTACCTGAACGTGACGCCATTTATCACCACCCTGGGTACGATGATCATCGTTTACGGTATCAACTCCCTGTACTACGACTTCGTCGGTGCGTCCCCCATCTCGGGCTTCGACAGCGGCTTCTCGACCTTCACGCAAGGATTTATTGCGCTGGGCAGCTTCCGCCTGTCATACATCACTTTCTACGCGTTGATTGCGGTGGCGTTCGTCTGGATCCTGTGGAACAAAACCCGCTTTGGTAAGAACATCTTCGCCATCGGGGGCAACCCGGAAGCAGCGAAAGTGTCCGGCGTGAACGTGGCCCTGAACCTGCTGATGATTTATGCCCTGTCCGGTGTGTTCTATGCCTTCGGCGGGATGCTGGAAGCGGGCCGTATCGGCTCTGCCACCAACAACCTCGGCTTTATGTACGAACTGGATGCGATTGCCGCCTGCGTGGTCGGCGGGGTCTCCTTCAGCGGCGGTGTGGGTACCGTGCTTGGCGTGGTCACCGGTGTGATCATCTTTACGGTCATCAACTATGGTCTGACCTACATCGGCGTGAACCCGTACTGGCAGTACATCATAAAGGGCGCCATTATCATCTTCGCGGTTGCGCTGGATTCACTGAAATACGCGCGTAAGAAATAACCTTCCTGAAAAGTTAAACCCGCCGTATGGCGGGGTTATTTTTTTTTCTGCATATCCAGCAGCTGCTCCGGCGTCACCGCCGGATAACCCTGTGCATCTTCCGGCACTTCATGCATGGCCGGAATTGGCACCAGGGGGCCTAAAAAGCGCGGTTCACGTTTGAAGATATAGAGATCGGCCAGCGCGCCAAAGCGAGCGCCAAACTCACGCACGCGCACGCTCAGCATATCTTTTGGCGAGGGCACCGCATAACACTGCGCCTGAATGCCCATGTGCAGCGCGATAAACAGCGCACGCTCGCAGTGGAAGCGCTGGGTGATGATGATAAAGTCGTTGGTGTCGAACACTTTGCGCGTGCGCACGATGGAGTCGAGCGTGCGGAACCCGGCGTAGTCGAGCACGATATCTGCCGGATCAACGCCTGCGGCAATCAGGTCTTTGCGCATGGTGACCGGTTCGTTGTAGCTTTGCAGCGCGTTATCGCCGCTTAACAGCAGGTAATTGACCTTGCCGCTGTTGTAGGCGTTGAGCGCGCCCTGAATACGGTAGCGGTAATACTGATTGATGACACCGGTGCGGTAATACTTTGCGGTGCCGAGCACCACACCCACCTGGCGATAGGGCAGGTCCTGCAGGTCATCAAAAATGTAGGGGGCCGTTTTCCAGCTCATCCACCGGTCGAGACCCAGCACGATCAACAGCAGTATGCCGACCAGGACAGACAGGCTGTAAAAAACGCGCTTTAACATGCAGATGGCTCGTACCGAAGGTGAATTTAACTCAGGCTACTGTACCCGCCTGGTTAGCGCAAGAAACAGCGCATCAACTGAAGGCTTTTTCAGCAAAACGGGCGGGCATGTCTGCCCGCCAGAAGGATCACGCCAGCAATACACGCTCGATTGACGTGCAGCCCAGCGCTTTCAGGGTGGCGGCGGTGGCATCCCATTGAATCAGCGGTGCATCGGCAATTTCTGCCAGAATGGCGCGCTGAATATCCGGGTAGTCATAGCCGTTCAGGCTCAGCAGGTTCAGTGCGCCCTGCAGCGGTGGCAGCGTTGGGTTAAACGCGGCGTTTTCGGCATAGCTGCCGCTAAAAATACGCCCATCGCGGCATTGCAGTGCCACGCCGCTCGGGGATTTGCTGTACGGCGTATGGCTCTTGTTGGCAGCGCGAATGGCCGCCTGGGTCAGGTCATCATCGGTCAGCGTGTAACCGTGATCCTGCTCGTCCATCAGCAGGGTTTTGATTTCAAGATCTTTCGGACCAAAGGCGTCAGGCAGGTAGTCGCCCAGCGTATGCGGCGCGCGACCCGGCAGATTGATGCGCAGCTGCAGCCCGCTGTTCAGTTCATTCATAAACTGACGGCAGTGCCCGCACGGGGTGTAGTTCACGGTAATGGCGCTCAGGGCCTTTTCGCCGCGCAGCCAGGCGTGGCTGATGGCGCTCTGTTCCGCATGAACAGTCTGCTGCATGGTTGCGCCCAGGAACTCCATGTTTCCGCCGAAGTACCAGGTTCCGCTGACGCCGCGCGCAATGGCGCCAACGTTAAAGTGGGAAAGATCGGCACGTGCACAGGCGGCAGCCAGCGGCAGCAATGCGAAAGCCAGCGCGTCTTCGTCAAGATCCGTGGCCTGTTTCAGCGTGGTGATCTGCTCAGCGGCGAGCAGGGCGGGGAAATGCTCATCCGCCAGAATCGGGGCCAGAGCTGATTGCAAATTCTCTGCAAGCCGGGCGAAAGCCGCTTGAAAACGTGGATGCATGGCGTTTGCCTCATAAAGGTTAATGGATCGGTAGTGTACGGAGCCGCTGGGGCTTTATATGTGATCCATATCTCATTATGTATGCAACTTATGAAAACAAAATGAAATTTGCGCGACGCATCGCAAATTTTAGCCCATCACCGCCAGAATCACGGGGAAAATGAACGGCGCCATCAGCGAGGTCATGATTCCGCAGATCACCAGTGCCAGCGAGCTGAATGCCCCCTCCTGGTAATCCAGCTCCGCACAGCGGGCGGTGCCCAGCGCGTGCGACGCGGTGCCCATCGCCAGACCGCGTGCGGCTTTAGTATGAATGCGCATGACATTGAGTAGGGTATGGCCAAACACGGCGCCCAGTATGCCGACAAAGATCACGCACATGGCGCTGATGGCAGGAATGCCGCCGAGGCTACCGCCCACGGCCATGGCGATAGGCGTGGTTACCGATTTCGGCAGAATAGAGGCGGCAATTTGCGCAGAGGCCCCCATCAGCAGTGCGACTGAAGTACCGGTGATCATCGCCACCAGGCTCCCCACAAAACAGATGGTAATAATGGATTTCCAGCGGGCGCGGATCTGGTGCAGCTGTTCATATAAAGGAAATGCGAGCGCGACCACGGCGGGTTGTAGCAGGTCGTTTAAAATTTTGCTGCCGGCAAAGTAGCGTTCGTAAGGAATACCGGTAAGCAGCAGGAACGGGATAATCACCACCATCGCCACCAGCAACGGGTTAAGCAGCGGCATCTTGAACCGGGCGGCAAGTTTGCGCGCCGCGAAGAACACCGCCAGGGTTAATGGCAGCGACCACCAGATATTGGCCATCATTGTTTTGTTCCTTTCTGTCCAACCACTTTACGTTCGCCATGTACCAGATGCGAACTCCAGCTCACCACAAGGAAAACCACCAGCGTACTGACTGCGCAGGAGACGACAATCGGGCCGAACTGGGCTTTAAGCAGATCGAAGTACTGCATGACCCCGACGCCAATCGGCACGAACAGCAGCGCCATATAGCGAATAAGAACGAAGCAGCCGGGGTTGACCCACTTAGCGGGCAGAATTTGCAACGCCAGCAGAACAAAGAGGATCAGCATGCCGATAATGCTGCCGGGAATGGTGATAGGAAGCAGGGAAGCGATGAAAATCCCGGCGTACAGGCAGGCGTAAATCAGGACGAATGCGCGCAGATATTGCCAGATAATGTTCAATGATTTTCTCATGGTTAAAATCCTTGCTGAAACGCATTCATCATACAATTAAACCCGAAAGTGTGCCATGGATCACATCATGAATTTTAAGCATACCCGTCATTCCAGAATAGAACGTCGTGCTTTCAACATACATACAGAGCGATTACTATAGCGCGTCTTTTTTCACAGGTACTGCTATGCGTGTTTTACTGGCCCCAATGGAAGGCGTGCTCGATTCCCTCGTGCGCGAACTTCTGACCGAGGTGAACGATTACGATCTCTGCGTGACGGAGTTTTTGCGCGTGGTCGATATGTTGTTGCCGGTAAAATCGTTCTACAGACTCTGCCCGGAGCTGCACCGCCAGAGCCGGACCACCTCCGGCACGCTGGTGCGTATTCAACTACTGGGCCAGTATCCTGAATGGCTGGCGGAGAACGCCGCCCGTGCCGTCGAGCTCGGCTCTTACGGGGTCGATCTCAACTGTGGCTGCCCGTCGAAGCTGGTGAACGGCAGCGGCGGCGGGGCGACGCTGCTGAAAGATCCTGAGCTGATTTACCGTGGCGCGAAAGCGATGCGTGAAGCCGTGCCTGCCCATTTGCCGGTGACGGTGAAAGTGCGCCTGGGCTGGGACAGCGACGCGCGGCAGTTTGAAATTGCCGATGCGGTGCAGCAGGCCGGGGCTACTGAACTGGTGGTGCATGGCCGCACCAAAGAAGATGGCTACAAAGCCGAGCGCATTAACTGGCAGGCAATTGGTGAGATCCGCAAACGCCTCAGCATTCCGGTGATCGCCAACGGTGAAATCTGGGATTACGAGAGCGCGCAGGCCTGTCTCAAGGCCACTGGCTGCGAGGCGGTGATGATCGGCCGCGGGGCATTGAATGTGCCTAACCTTAGCCGGGTGATTAAATATAACGAGCCGCGTATGCCGTGGGCTGATGTTGTGACGCTGCTGCAAAAATATAGCCGTCTGGAAAAGCAGGGCGACACCGGGCTATATCACGTGGCGCGCATCAAACAGTGGCTCAGCTATTTACGCAAAGAGTACGATGAAGCGCTGGGGTTATTTCAGGAGATTCGGACATTACAGACTTCTGCGGATATTGCGCGGGTGATCCAGGCAAAATAATAAGCGTGTGACCGCAATTATCGCTGTGAAGCGCTGGACCAGACGCATGGGCTGGCTGACCTTTGCCCGGCGCGGTGCCGGGCAAAAGAATCAGAAAATCATCTTGAACACACCCGTTACCACCAGCAGTCCTATCAGAAATATAATTAAAATGACCCACAATAATATTTTCATTCCCTTCTCCTGCGTATGTATGTCAACAGTAAGTGTAGCAGGCAATTTATAATTAAGATGAATTTGTTAATTTGACTTATACTCGGCATGTATAATTTTCTAATTACAAAAATGTATGACAATTTGCGCATTGCCACGCATTACTAAAAAAAAGAGAGGCATCAGGCGTACTTTGCGCCTTTATTTTTTGGCGTGAATGGCGTAATGAAACGTTTTCTTATTTTATCTCTGAGTGCTCCCTTTGCCGTTATTCTGGCCGGCTGTGCGCCGCAACATGCCACGGTAACTCCCCTTAATACCCAGTCACTCACGGCGTCGGTTAATACGGTGCTGCCTCATCAGGACTGGCCGAAAAATGCATGGTGGAAAGCGTATAACGATCCCCAGCTTGATAAGCTTATTGCCAAAGCATTAAGCGATGCGCCCGATATGCAGATTGCCCGTCAGCGTATTACCCTTGCCGAAGCCCAGGCCAAAGCAGCCCTGGCGGCCGACGGCCCGCAAATTGATTTTTCGGCCGATGCTGAACGTCAGAAAATGTCCGCTGAAGGGCTGATGGGGCCCTTTGCCATAACCGACCCGGCTGCGGGCACCACCGGCCCCTGGTATACCAACGGTACCTTTGGTCTGACTGCGGGCTGGGATCTGGATTTGTGGGGCAAAAATCGCGCCCGGTTGGAGGCCCGGATAGGCAAGGTGAATGCACAAAAAGCGGAGCTTGAGCAGACCCGTCAACTGCTTGCCAGCAGCGTGGCGCGGCTCTACTGGGACTGGCAAACTCAGGCCGCCGTGGAGGAGGTCCTCACGCAGATCAAATCCCAACAGGACAATATCATCGGTGCCGATCGCGAGCTGTATCAGCACGGGATCACCTCCTCTGTGGAAGGTGTCGAAACCGACATCAGTGCCAGCAAAACCGAAGAGCAGATCGCAGAGGTTCACGGCAAAATGAAAGCCATCGAGGCGCGTCTGAACGCGTTGACTAATACCCCCGCGCTGGCGCTCACACGGCATGCCTTACCGACGGTTGAAGCGTCGTTACCGTCGACGCTGGGATATGAACTGCTGGCCCGACGGCCGGATCTGCAGGCGGCGCACTGGTATATCGAAGCGTCAATGAGCGAGGTCGATGCCGCCAGAGCGGCGTTTTATCCTGATGTGAATCTGATGGCGTTTTTACAACAAGATGCCCTGCATCTGAGCGATCTGTTCCGTTCTTCAGCCCAGCAAATGGGGGTGACCGCCGGGCTGACTCTGCCCATTTTTGACAGCGGCAGGCTGAACGCGCAGCTGGATATTGCCCAGGCGCAGAACAATCTGTCGGTAGCGAATTACAACAAGGCGGTGGTGGATGCCGTGAACCAGGTGGCGCGCACGGCCAGCGAAGTGGAAATGCTGACGGCGAAAAATCAGCATCAGCAGCAGGTAGAAAAAGATGCGGCGCGCGTGGTGGCGCTGGCGCAGGCACGTTTTAGCGCCGGAATTATTGCCGGCTCGCGCGTCAGTGAAGCCAGAATTCCAGCGCTGAAGGAACATCTCGCCGGATTGATGCTGCAGGGCGAGTATATCGACGCCACGCTACAGCTCACCTCCGCGCTGGGTGGTGGTTATCATCATGGCTAATCAGGGTCATTATCTATACTTACCTCTTTGCCGTTCTTCAGGAGGTGAGTATGACCAAAGTAGCGATTGTTACCGCATCGGATTCCGGGATTGGTAAAACCACGGCCCTGATGCTGGCTGAACGTGGGTTTGATATTGGCGTCACCTGGCACTCTGATGAACAAGGGGCCCGGGATACCTGCCGCGAAGTGGAGGCGCAGGGACGGCGGGCTGAAGCTATCCACCTTGATCTAAGCACCCTGCCACAGGGCGCGCAGGCGATTGAAACGTTAATTGCCCGTTTTGGTCGCCTGGACGTGCTGGTTAACAATGCGGGTGCGATGACCAAAGCGCCCTTCCTGGATATGCCGTTTGACGACTGGCGAAACATTTTCACCGTCGACGTGGACGGTGCGTTTCTCTGTTCGCAGATTGCCGCACGTAAAATGGTGGAGCAGGGGGAAGGAGGGCGAATCGTCAATATCACCTCGGTGCATGAACATACGCCGCTGCCGGAAGCCAGCGCCTATACCGCCGCAAAACATGCGCTGGGAGGATTAACCAAATCGATGGCGCTGGAACTGGTGCAGCACAACATTCTGGTCAACGCCGTTGCGCCGGGGGCGATTGCCACACCGATGAATGATATGGACGAGAGTGAAGTGAAGGAAGGATCGATGCCAGCGATCCCGCTCGCAAGACCGGGATATACCAAAGAGATCGCCAGTCTGGTGGCGTGGTTATGCGACAGCGACGCCAGCTATACCACCGGGCAGTCGTTTATCGTCGATGGCGGGTTTATGCTGGCGAATCCGCAGTTTAAGCCGGCGGAGTAGCTTCCCCTCACCCCGTGGGAGAGGGTGTGTTAAGTTCCCTCTCCCAGTGGGCTGAGGGTTCCCCAGAAAAATGAAAAGCACGATGAAGTGTGATCTACTGGTTGCGCTAACAAATCAGAAGAGACCTCATCGTGCCTTTACAGACAGTCTGCCAGAAATTTTTCTCCGCGTCT
>NZ_JAQZRK010000027.1:0-69361 GCF_028737495.1 Enterobacter cloacae complex sp. 2022EL-00981 | reverse complement strand
AGCTGATAATCGGAGCAATGATGCGTAAGCTGGCGCAGGTGGCGTATGGCGTCCTGAAATCAGGACGCCCGTTCGATGCCACACTGCACGAGAAAAATGCTTGCGTGGCATAACAGTATCTACAAAACCCGTAGGCCCGGTAAGCGCAGCGCCACCGGGCTTAGGATGTTACTGGTCAGCCGTCTTATCAAAACGACCCAGCACCTCGCGTTCATACGCCAGCGCTTTTTTACGGTCGAACTTGTGTTCCCACTTGGCGATAACCAGCACCGCCAGCGCGTTTCCAACCACGTTCAGCGCCGTACGCGCCATATCGAGGATACGGTCAACACCGGCGATAAACGCCAGACCTTCCAGCGGAATACCGACACTGCCAAGCGTCGCCAGCAGCACCACGAAGGAGACACCCGGCACGCCCGCGATCCCTTTTGAGGTCACCATCAGCGTCAGCACCAGCACAATTTCCTGCCACAGCGACAGATCAATGCCGTACAGCTGGGCAATAAAGATGGCTGCAATGCTCTGATACAGCGTCGAGCCGTCCAGGTTAAAGGAGTAGCCGGTTGGCACCACGAAGCTGGTGATAGAAGCCGGGGCACCATAGGCCTCCATCTTCTCAATAATACGCGGCAGCACGCTTTCAGAACTGGCCGTGGAGTACGCCAGAATCAGCTCATCTTTCAGAATGCGGATCAGGATCCAGATGCTCAGCCCACACAGGCGCGCCACAATGCCCAGTACCACCAGCGCGAAGAACAGGATGGCGAAATGCACCAGAATTACCAGCTTCGCCAGCGGCCACAGGGAGGCAAAACCGAAGTTCGCCACGGTTACCGCGATAAGCGCAAACACCCCAACCGGCGCGTAACGCATCACCATGTGGGTCACTTTAAACATGGTTTCAGAGATGGAGCGGAACACGGTGACCAGCGGTTCACGGTGCGTGGCAGGCAGAGAGGAAAGACCCAGACCAAAAAGCACCGAGAAGAAGATGATTGGCAGCATCTCGCCCTTCGCCATCGACGCCACAATGTTAGTCGGCACCAGTGACAGGATGGTGCCCATCAGGCCGTGCGCATGGCTCTGCACTTCAGCGGTCGTACTTTGGTATTTCGAAATATCCACCGTCGCAAGTTGCGACATATCGATCCCGGAACCTGGCTGGAAGACATTCGCCAGGGTAATGCCAAGGATGATGGCAATCGTCGTGATCACTTCGAAATAGAGAATGGTTTTTGCACCGATGCGGCCCAGCTGTTTTGCATCACCGACTCCGGCAATACCGACCACCAGCGTCGAGATGACAATCGGCACCACGATCATTTTGATCAAATGAATAAAGATATCGCCCGCCGGGGAGAGCAAGTTCGCAATCAGCCACTCGCGGCTGTCGCTGTGATAATGGAGATAGCTACCCAGCAAGATACCCAGCACAAGGGCCAGCAGGATTTGCCAGGCCAGGCTGACTTTAACGTTTTTCATAGAAACTGACTTCCTCAATGAAGCGCCCTATTCATGCAGACTGCATGAATATGGAGACATACTGAAAGGGTATGAATTGTGTTGCGTTGGTTTATGGGATTTTTTAACGCGGCGTATGAGTATCATCTGCGCGGTGTGTTGCGCAAGCCTTAAAGAACAACGCATTTCACTACGAAAAGCCGTTATGACGCGAGTTTACGATAATTCTTATAAATAACCATTTGTTATAAAAACGATTTTTTATGCTCAAATGTGAATAATCCGTCCGGTAAATTATTTTTCTTCAAAGTTTCATTCGCTCATTTTTCATACGCTTCAAACAATGCGTGATCTGCCGCCCAAATAATAAACAAAGCTTGTAAAGCCCCTACTATTAACGTTTTTGCGACATATTATTAACATCTTACAAGGAGAAAAAAAGCCATGAGCCAAATACACAAACACGACATTCCCGCTAACATTGCGGACCGTTGCCTGATCAACCCGGAGCAGTACCACGAAAAGTATCAGCAATCTGTCTCTGATCCTGACGCTTTCTGGGGCGAGCAGGGCCATATTCTTGACTGGATCAAACCTTACCAGAAGGTGAAGAACACCTCCTTTGCACCGGGTAACGTTTCTATTAAATGGTATGAAGACGGCACGCTAAACCTTGCGGCGAACTGCCTCGATCGCCACCTTGCCGAACGCGGTAACGAAACGGCCATTATCTGGGAAGGCGACGACGCCTCTCAGAGCAAACATATCTCTTATAAAGAGCTGCACCGCGACGTGTGCCGCTTCGCTAACGTGCTGCTGGACCAGGGCATTAAAAAAGGCGATGTGGTCGCCATCTATATGCCGATGGTGCCAGAAGCGGCGGTGGCGATGCTGGCCTGCGCGCGCATCGGCGCGATCCATTCCGTTATCTTTGGCGGGTTCTCGCCGGAAGCGGTTGCCGGGCGTATTGTCGACTCGAGTTCGAAACTGGTGATCACCGCCGATGAAGGCGTGCGCGCCGGGCGCGGTATTCCTCTGAAGAAAAATGTCGACGAAGCGCTGAAAAACCCGAACGTCAAAACCGTCAGCAACGTTATCGTCCTTAAGCGTACCGGTGGCAAGATCGACTGGAATGAAGGGCGTGACCTGTGGTGGAGCGACCTGATTGAAAAAGCGAGCGACCAGCATCAACCGCAAGAGATGAACGCGGAAGATCCGCTGTTTATCCTCTATACCTCCGGCTCCACCGGCAAACCGAAAGGCGTACTGCACACCACCGGTGGCTATCTGGTCTATGCAGCCACCACCTTTAAATACGTTTTCGACTACCATCCGGGCGATATCTACTGGTGCACTGCCGACGTGGGCTGGGTCACCGGTCACAGCTATCTGCTGTACGGCCCGCTGGCCTGCGGTGCAACAACGCTGATGTTTGAAGGTGTACCAAACTGGCCAACCCCGGCGCGGATGTGCCAGGTGGTCGATAAGCACCAGGTCAACATTCTGTACACCGCGCCAACGGCGATCCGTGCGCTGATGGCGGAAGGGGATAAAGCGATAGAAGGTACTGACCGCTCTTCCCTGCGCATCCTCGGCTCCGTCGGCGAGCCTATCAACCCGGAAGCCTGGGAGTGGTACTGGAAGAAGATCGGCAACGAAAAATGCCCGGTAATGGACACCTGGTGGCAGACCGAAACCGGTGGGTTCATGATCACCCCAATGCCGGGTGCGACCCGCTTAAAAGCCGGTTCAGCGACCCAACCGTTCTTCGGCGTCCAGCCTGCGCTGGTGGATAACGAAGGCAATCCGCTGGATGGTGCCACCGAAGGCAACCTGGTGATCGTCGATTCCTGGCCGGGCCAGGCACGTACGCTCTTTGGCGACCACGAACGCTTCGAGCAGACCTACTTCTCAACCTTTAAAAACATGTACTTCAGCGGTGACGGCGCGCGTCGCGACGAGGATGGCTATTACTGGATCACCGGGCGCGTGGACGATGTGCTGAACGTCTCCGGCCACCGTCTGGGCACCGCGGAGATTGAATCCGCGCTGGTATCGCATCCGAAGATTGCCGAAGCCGCCGTTGTGGGGATCCCGCACAACATTAAAGGCCAGGCGATTTACGCTTACGTGACGCTGAATCACGGTGAAGAGCCATCGCCAGAACTGTATGCCGAAGTGCGCAACTGGGTCCGCAAAGAGATTGGTCCGCTTGCCACACCGGATGTGCTGCACTGGACTGACTCACTGCCGAAAACTCGTTCCGGCAAAATTATGCGCCGTATCTTGCGCAAAATTGCGGCAGGGGACACCAGCAACCTTGGTGATACCTCAACGCTCGCCGATCCGGGCGTGGTGGAAAAACTGCTCGAAGAGAAGCAGTCCATCGCAATGCCTTCGTAACCTTTTCTCCCTCTCCCTGTGGGAGAGGGCCGGGGTGAGGGCATCAGACCGCACCTTCCTCCCCTCACCCTAACCCTCTCCCCATAGGGGAGAGGGGATAAAACAAACCAACCTTACTTCTGGAGAACTCTGTGATGAATAACGATATTTGTCAGCAGATAGAGAATAGTGCGCACTACAGGGAGCTCGTTGATAAACGGCAACGGTTTGCCTTCTTACTTTCCATCATCATGCTGATTATCTACGTCGGCTTTATTCTGCTTATCGCCTTTGCCCCGCACTGGCTGGGTACGCCGCTGCATGAGGGCACCAGCGTCACACGGGGCATCCCGATTGGCATTGGCGTGATTGTGATTTCGTTTGTGCTGACCGGCGTCTACGTCTGGCGCGCGAATGGCGAATTCGATCGTCTTAATAAAGCGGTACTGCGTGAGGTAAAAGCATCATGAAGAGAGTCCTGACGGCGCTTGCCGCCACACTTCCCTTTGCGGCACACGCCGCAGATGCCATTACCGGCGAGGTTCAGCGCCAGCCAACCAACTGGCAGGCGATTATCATGTTCCTGATTTTCGTGGTGCTGACCCTGTATATCACTTATTGGGCGTCGAAACGCGTTCGTTCCCGTAACGATTACTACACCGCGGGCGGCAATATTACCGGTTTCCAGAACGGGCTGGCGATTGCGGGCGACTTTATGTCTGCCGCGTCTTTCCTTGGGATCTCCGCGCTGGTGTACACCTCCGGCTACGATGGTCTGATCTACTCTCTCGGCTTCCTGGTGGGCTGGCCGATCATTCTGTTCCTGATCGCCGAACGCTTGCGCAACCTGGGGCGTTTCACCTTTGCTGACGTGGCTTCGTATCGCCTGAAGCAGGGCCCGATTCGCATTCTCTCCGCCTGCGGTTCGCTGGTGGTGGTGGCGCTGTATCTGATCGCCCAGATGGTTGGCGCAGGCAAACTGATCGAACTTCTGTTCGACCTGAACTACCACGTCGCGGTGGTGCTGGTGGGTGTGCTGATGGTGATGTACGTCCTGTTTGGCGGCATGCTGGCAACCACCTGGGTGCAAATTATCAAAGCGGTTCTGCTGCTGTTCGGTGCGAGCTTCATGGCCTTTATGGTGATGAAACACGTCGGCTTTAGCTTCAACAACCTGTTTACCGAAGCAATGGCTGTCCACCCGAAAGGGGAAGCGATCATGAGCCCGGGCGGGCTGGTGAAAGACCCGATATCCGCGCTTTCACTCGGTCTGGGTCTGATGTTTGGTACCGCAGGCTTGCCACATATCCTGATGCGTTTCTTCACCGTGAGCGATGCCCGCGAAGCGCGCAAGAGCGTCTTCTACGCCACCGGGTTTATGGGTTACTTCTACATACTGACCTTTATCATCGGTTTCGGCGCCATCATGCTGGTGGGAGCGAACCCGGCATTTAAAGACGCGGCGGGCGCGCTGATTGGCGGGAACAACATGGCGGCAGTGCATCTGGCGGATGCGGTAGGCGGCAACCTGTTCCTCGGCTTTATCTCAGCGGTGGCCTTTGCCACCATCCTTGCCGTGGTTGCCGGGCTTACGCTTGCCGGTGCATCTGCGGTGTCGCATGACCTGTACGCGAACGTGTTCCGCAAAGGCGCAACCGAGCGTGAAGAGCTCAAAGTCTCCAAAATCACCGTACTGATACTGGGTGTGGTGGCGATCCTGCTGGGGATCCTCTTCGAGAAGCAGAACATTGCCTTCATGGTGGGGCTGGCCTTCTCAATTGCGGCGAGCTGTAACTTCCCTATCATCCTGCTCTCCATGTACTGGTCTAAACTGACCACCCGTGGCGCAATGGTAGGCGGCTGGCTGGGGCTGCTGACTGCGGTGATTCTGATGATCCTCGGCCCGACGATTTGGGTTCAGATCCTCGGTCACGAAAAGGCGCTCTTCCCGTATGAGTACCCGGCGCTGTTCTCAATCGCTGTGGCGTTTATCGGTATCTGGATCTTCTCTGCAACCGACAACTCGCCGGAGGGGAACCTGGAGCGTGAGAAATTCCGCGCCCAGTTTATCCGCTCACAAACCGGCCTGGGCGTGGAACAAGGCCGCGCACACTGAGTCTTTATCCCCGGCCTTCGGGCCGGGGAGTTCAGAACATCACCCACGCCACCAGCGGCGCAACCAGCACCATCAACACGCCGGAGAGCATCATCACCAGGCTTGCTACAACCCCCTCCTGCTGACCCAACTCATAAGAGCGTGCCGTTCCCGCGCCGTGTGACGCCGCGCCAAATCCCGCCCCTTTTGCCAACCCTTCACGGATAGAAAGCCGCAGAAATAGCATGTCGCCTACCGCCATACCGAAGACACCGGTGACAACCACGAACAGCGCCACCAGATCCGGCTGTCCGCCGAGCGGTTTAGCGGCTGCCAGCGCAAATGGCGTCGTTACCGAGCGCACGGCCAGGCTACGCTGAATTTCATCGGGCAGCGTAAACAGCCGCGCCAGCCAGACGGAGCTACAGACCGCCACCACCGTGGCGGTAATCACCCCCGCGCTGAGCGACATCCAGTGACGTTTAATGATATTCAGGTTGTCGTACACCGGCACCGCAAAGGCGATGGTGGCCGGCCCCAGTAGCCACAGCAACCAGTGGGATTCGCCAATGTAGTTTTGCCAGGAGATATGGCCAAAAACCAGCATCAGCACCAGCAGGATCGGCGTGAAGACCAGCGGCATCAGCGGCAGCGCGTGAAAGCGACGATACAGGCGTTTGTTGGCAAAGTAGATAACCAGCGTGGCAATCAGGCACAGCACGCTTATCTGGAAGTTAGTCATGTTTTTGCCTGCGGATCTCGAAGCGATAAACCTTGTCCACCACCCAGGCGGTGGCACCCAGCACCATCAGCGTGCTCAGGGCGATGACCGCGAAGATCCGCCAGCCGTCCACCATCAGCAGTTGCGCATAGTTCACCACTGCCACCACGGCAGGAACAAAGAACAGCAACATCTCTGCCAGCAGCCAGCGCGCGCCGGCACGCACCCAACTAAGGGGGATAATGCGGCAGAGAATGAGCGTCAGCATCAACACCATCCCCACCAGGTTGGCAGGCAGCGGCAGATGCAGCCAGCCGACAAGATATTCCGCAAAAACAAACAGTCCCGCGTAGAGCAGTACCTGAACCGGTACCTGGAGTCGTTGCACAACGGCAGGCGTAACACGGCTTAACGCCACGGCCATGGGGGTTTTCCTCAAAAATGAGACGAGGCGCCAGTATAGTGAGCGCACGGTATGGACTGAAATGAATTAAAATCATCGAAGGTATAGTTTCGAGGAATAATCATGGACATAAGAACGCTGCGCTATTTTGTCGAAGTGGTTCGCCAGCAGAGTTTTACCCGCGCAGCGGAGAAGTTATTTGTTACCCAACCCACCATCAGCAAAATGCTGAAAAACCTCGAAGATGAACTCAACTGTACCCTGCTGATCCGCGACGGACGCAAGCTGTTGCTTACCGATACCGGGCGTGTGGTGTTTGAACGTGGTCTGGCGATCCTGGCCGAGTTTCGTCAGCTGGAAGCAGAGCTAGACGATATTAACCACCTGACCAAAGGGGTGCTGCGCCTTGGTATTCCGCCGATGGTCGGGATGATGATGGCCGGGCCGATTAGCCTGTTTCGCCAGCGTTACCCCGGCGTTGAACTCAAAATTTCGGAGTTTGGTGGATTAACCGTCCAGCAGGCCGTAACCAACGGCGAGCTGGACGTCGCCATGACAGCCCTCCCCGTTGAGGAAGAGAGCGGTCTGGCGACGCTTCCGCTCTTTAGCCATCCGCTGTGCGTGCTGGTTCCCCGCTCCGGCGACTGGCTCAAGCGAGATTCAGTGAAACCTGAACTGCTCGGTGAATACCCTCTGCTGATCTACAACGAAGATTTCGCCCTCAGCCGCCAGCTGATGACGCTGTTTAATCAACATAGCGTGAAGCCGCGCATTGCGGTGCGCAGCGGCCAGTGGGATTTCCTGGCAGCGATGGTGCAAGCAGGCGTGGGGATTGCCATTCTGCCGCAGCCGATTTGCGAGCGTCTGGATAAAAACACGCTGCGCTGGATCCCACTCGAAAGCGATTTGCACTGGCAGCTGGGGATGATCTGGCGAGAAGGGATATATTTGTCGCACAGCGCCCAGGCGTGGCTGCAATGTTGTGAGGGATTTTGGGTTCCTGACCCCTCACCCTAACCCTCTCCCCACAGGGGAGAGGGAACCGATCGAGCCCCTCGCCCCTATGGGGAGAGGGGTTGGGGTGAGGGGCTACTGATTCTCTATCAACAACGCTTCCAGCAGATCCAGATCGTGCAGCAGCTTTTGCAGCGTTTCATTACTGATTTGCCGCGTGGCACGCAGGTGGTACAGCTCGGCACGCTCGGAGCGCAGCGCCGCCAGACGGAACCGGCGCTCCAGGTTCTCCTCCTGCAGCGAGCTTTCCACATCGTTACGGCCGTCAGCCCGGCGACGCAGATTACCAATCACGCGTGAGCTCACCTCCGTCAGCAGCTGATTGTCGATGTTCTCTTCGGCATCGGCGGCCAGGCGCTCTTCCATTTTCTGAATAGCGACAATCGCCACTTCGGCAGTGGCGGCGCGGGCAATCCGCTCCTCTTTATGCTGCTGCGTGGCGTCCCCGGCGTCGATATGCTGCAGCAAAATCGGCAGCATAATCACCCCGACAAACAGTGAGAACAGGATCACGCCCGCCGCCAGGAAGACCAGTTCATAACGCGCCGGGAAGACATCGCCCGTCGGCAACAGCAGCGGAATGGAGAGCACACCGGCCAGGGTAATCGCCCCGCGTACCCCCGCAAAGGAGGCAATCAGCAGCTCACGCGTGGTCCACGAACCAAACTCCATCGGCTTTTTCTTCAGGAAGCGCACGCTGAAGTTTTTCATCGTCCACAGCCAGCCGAAGCGCACCAGCATCAGCGCCATGTAGATCAGCACGATGTCGGTAAAGAGCATCCAGACTTCAACGTTCGGATCGGCCTCCGCCGCCACCAGAGAGGATTCCATAATGCCCGGCAGCTGCAGACCCAACAGCAGGAAGACCATGCCGTTAAAGACAAATTCCAGCATTGCCCAGGTGCTGTTTGCACGCAGACGCATGGCCAGCGGCGCGCGGCGCATTACGCCGGAGCGGGTGATGGTCATCCCTGCCGCTACCGCTGCCAGAATGCCCGACACGCCAATATGTTCGGCAATCAGATAGGAGGCAAACGGCAGCAGGAACAGCAGTACGATCTGTGTTGCGGGTTCATCACCGCCCCAGCGACTGAGGAAGCGCAGCGAGCGGCCATACAGCCAGCTCACCACGAAGCCCGCCAGGATACCGCCAATAGCAACCTTGAAGAATTCCAGGGTCGCGCCACCCACGGTAAAGATCATCGTCCCCATTGCGACGGCCACGGCGAACTTCAGGGCAACCAGACCGGAGGCGTCGTTCATCAGCGCCTCTCCCTGTAAGATGCCCATGATTTTCTTCGGAATCCGCCCTTCACCCACAATGCCGGACAGCGCCACGGCATCGGTTGGCGACAGGACTGCGGCCAGCGCAAAAGCGGGTATTAACGGGATCCCCGGAACCACCCAATAGATCAGGAAACCAATCCCGACCACGGTCACGACGACCAGCGCCAGCGCCAGACCGAAGATCTCGCGCCCATGTTCCAGAAACTCGCGCGTGGGTGTTTTCCAGCCATCAGCAAACAGCAGTGGCGGGATAAACAGCACGAGGAACAGTTCCGGGTCGAACTCAACGTGCAGGCCAAACGTCGGCCACGCCAACAGCGCGCCGATAGCAATTTGCATTAATGGCAGGGGGACCTGAAAGGGCAGTACGCGTGTAACCACCCCGGATAATGAGACCACAAGGGTCATGATGAGTATTGTGAAAAAGATTTCCATGCGTTCCCTGTTTGCTGTGTTACTTATGTACTACGGAAGGCGTCGTGCCTTTTATTCTATCTTCCCCAGAGTAACGCAAAAGGCAACGGGATGAGTCCTGAAAATAAAAACGGGCGGCCTGAGCCACCCGTTTTCGCATCAAAGGACAATTTAGATTGCCCAGCCGCCCGCGTAGAACACCACCAGCGCAACGGCGATAACCACGGTGCCGATGTTCAGCTTGCGCCACTCACCGGAGACCAGGCGACCAATCACCAGCGACGCGAAGCCGATCATGATGCCGGTCACGATGTTACAGGTCAGCACGATAAATACCGCAGTGATCAAGCCTGACATCGCGTCCACAAAGTCCGCAAAGTCAATTTTCGCCACGTTGCTCAGCATCAGCAGGCCGACGTACATCAGTGCCGGAGCCGTAGCGTAGGCTGGCACCAGGTAAGAGAGCGGCGAGAGGAACAGGATCAGCAGGAACAGCACACCAACGGTAATGGCGGTCAGGCCAGTTTTACCGCCTGCCGCGGTGCCCGCAGCGGACTCGATATAGACCGCAGCCGGAGAAGCGCCTACCAGACCCGAGAAGACGCTGCTCAGGGAGTCGGTGGTCAGCGCTTTGCCACCGTCGATAATCTGACCGTCTTTATCCAGCAGGTTCGCCTGACCGGCCACCGCACGGATGGTCCCGGTGGCATCAAACACCGCCGTCATCACCAGCGCCAGCACGCTTGGCAGGATCACCGGGTTCAGCGCGCCGACAATATCCAGGCTGCCAATCAGGGAGTTACCGTTGTCATCGCTCAGTGACGGCATGGCAAAAATACCGGAGAAATGCACGGTCGGATCGAAAATCAGGCCAACAATGGACACACCGATAATGGTCAGCAGAATGCCGCCTGGGACTTTCAGTTTTTCCAGACCAATAATCACCGCCAGGCCAATCAGGGACATGATCACCGGGAAGCTGGCGAAGTGACCCAGCGCCACCGGCAGACCGTCCAGCGGGTTCTTAATGACCAGACCCACGCCGTTGGCGGCAATTAGCAGCAGAAACAGACCGATACCGATACCGGTGCCGTGCGCCACGCCGTGCGGCAGGTTGCGCAAAATCCAGCTACGAATGCCGGTTGCCGAGATAATGGTGAACAGCACGCCCATCAGGAAGACGGCGCCCAGGGCAACCGGTACGCTGATGTGTTGGCCCAGCACCAGGCTAAACGCGGTGAAGGCGGTCAAGGAAATGGCACAGCCAATCGCCATCGGCAAATTCGCCCACAGCCCCATTACGATGGAGCCGACACCGGCGACAAGACAGGTTGCAACAAAGACCGCTGCCGGAGGGAAGCCTGCTTTACCGAGCATGCCCGGCACAACGATGACGGAGTACACCATTGCCAGAAACGTTGTCAGACCGGCAACGATTTCCTGGCGCACGGTGCTGCCGCGAGCAGAAATTTTAAATATGGCGTCAAGTGAACCGCCGGTACGCGCGGATGGCGTAGACATAGAAAACATCCCCTGAGAGTTTTTATAGAAAGTCCGTAAGCGTGGTGGAGACTCCACTGCCAGCAAAACGTCAAATCCTTGTGCTGCGTTTGCGACGAAAAGGGGCGTCACAAAAAAAGCAAACGTTTAGCTCCGCGCTTACAAAACGGGTGGTCAAATTTAGGCAAACGATTATCCAGCCTAATCACCGCCCTTTTCAACTGAACTTTCTCGTTTTTCGCTAAATTTCCCTTATGACGATGAAGAAATAAGCAGAGGATGCGCAAACGTTATCGTTTATGCGCAATGGGGTTACAAATTACGCCTCGCCAGGGATCGTTAACGGCCCACCTTGTTCCAGGGTTCTCTGCCAGGCAGGACGATTTTCGACCTTTTTCTTCCAGGCATGGGTGTGCGGAAGATCCTCGACACCGCCGCGTGCCAGCAGGGCAAAAATCGGGAAACTCATCTGAATATCGGCCATGCTGAGAGTCTCTCCGGCAAACCAGCTATTTTCAGCCAGGTGAGATTCAATAAAACGCGCGTGGGTTTCGAGCTGGGGATTGAGATAGGCTTTTTGCACGCCCTGACCCAGCGCTTTCCCCAGCGTGCGTATTCCAAACGGCACGGGCGGTTTACCAAGGCTGCTAAATACCAGCTTCATTAACAGCAGCGGCATAAGAGAACCTTCTGCATAGTGTAGCCAGAAGCGGTATTGCACCTTATGGGCAGGATCCAGCGGCTTAAGCTGCGATTCTGCGTCGTAGGTTTCCTGCAGATACTCCAGAATGGCACCGGATTCAGCAAGGATCAGCCCGTTGTCTTCAATGACCGGAGACTTGCCCAACGGATGCACGCGTTTAAGGGACTCGGGAGCCAGCATCGTTTTTTCGCGCTGGTAGTGAACAATCTCATAGGGCAGAGAAAGTTCTTCCAGAGCCCAGATCACGCGGTGTGAGCGCGACTGGTTAAGGTGATGTACCGTGAGCATAGTGGTCTCCTGTTATTCATACTTTTTAACTATAGAAAATTGAACAACACCGCGAAAAATATTCGCCAAAAAAGCGGCCCCGGTGACTGGCGAAAAAGCGGCCCTTACATAGAATTAAAGTGTCAGCACAAACCGGAACCTCCTCAACCAGCTCGACATGAGGGGTGCTGATGTCGGGGGAAACCCTCCCGTGAGCCAGCGGGATAGAGAGAAAGACAAAGACCGGAAAAAACTAAAGCGCCCTTATGTGGCGCTTTAGTTCTTTATTATGCTTTTTGCTGGATGGCGCAGCCGCCACCCGGCAAACAGATCTCAATCTTCTTCCAGCAGCCGCGCCCCCGTCCCCTGTTCGCCCAGTTTGTCACCGGGGTTGCGTAACGGGCAATCGCTGCGCGACAAACAGCCGCAACCGATGCACCCGTCCAGTTGGTCACGCAGCGCCACCAGCGTATGAATACGCCGGTCCAGCTCCTCTCGCCACTGGGATGACAGCTCTTTCCACTCTTTCGGGCTCAGCGTGTGGCCTTCCGGTAACACGCCGAACGCCTCACCGATGGTGGCCAGGGGAATTCCGATTCGTTGCGCAATTTTAATAATCGCCACATAGCGGAGCACGTCACGGGTGTAGCGCCGCTGGTTTCCGGCGTTACGGATGCTTTTGATTAACCCTTTACTTTCATAGAAGTGGAGCGCCGATACTGCCACACCGCTTCGCTTAGCCACTTCACCCGGGGTCAAAAGCGCTTTTATTCTCGGCAATCTCTTTTCCATAAAACCTCTTTACCTCAAGTTAACTTGAGGAATTATACTCCCCCACAGAGAAAACGACGAATCAACCAGGAAAGTTGTATCTACAGAGGGCAACCTTATGTCGCATCAGCAAATTATTCAGACACTTATTGAATGGATTGATGAACATATCGACCAACCGTTGAACATTGATGTGGTCGCGAAAAAGTCGGGCTATTCGAAATGGTATTTACAGAGAATGTTCCGGACCGTAATGCACCAGACGCTGGGTGAGTACATTCGTCAGCGCAGGTTACTACTGGCAGCGCAGGCGTTACGCTCTACGCAGCGGCCTATTTTTGATATCGCGATGGATCTGGGGTATGTGTCGCAACAAACCTTTTCCCGCGTGTTTCGCCGCGAGTTTGACCGCACGCCAAGCGATTACCGTCACCAGTTGAATTAAGGTTTATCAGTGCAAAGGTTGCTGCTGCCAGGTCATAAACTCCTGGGGCGGCATCGCTTTCGCGAAGTGCCATCCCTGACAGAACTGTACACCGCGCTTCAACAACCAGCTTACCTGCTCGGCAGTTTCTACCCCTTCCGCAATGGTTTTGAGCCGCAGGCTCTGCGCCATCTCGATAATATGCTCGGCGATAAGATGGCTGGTGCTGTTGGTGGTTAGGGTGTCGATGAAGGATTTGTCGATTTTCAGAATATCGACATTCAGCGAGTAGAGATTATGCAGGTTCGAGTAACCTGTACCAAAATCGTCGATTGCCACTTCATAACCCGCCTGACGAAAAGCCTGGATAACCGGCGTAGTTTTCGGCACATCAATAAAACCGCGCTCCGTCACTTCGATTTTGATCTGCTGCGCACGCACGGCATAGTGCCGCGCTTTGTCGGATATCATGGCGATCAGCCGCGAAGAGTGAAAATCCGTCGCCGACAGGTTGATCGAAATATAGAGGTCAGGATGCGCGGCCAGGAAATGGCCCAGATCGCTGAAGACCTCTTCTACAACATAATCCGTAATGCGTTCGCTCATCCCCTCTTTTTCCGCCAGCGGGATGAATTCCGCGGGGCTCATGACAGGCCCGTTAAAACCAGGCCAGCGCAACAACGCCTCTGCCCCCACGCACTGATTATTCTTGATATCGATGATTGGCTGATAATGGACACAAAGCTGACGTTTATTCAGCGCCCGATGCAGCAATCGTCCTGGGGAGTTCAGCTCACGGTGGGTGCGCGACCAGACCAGCAAAATAATGATGCTACAGATCATTCCCAGCGGCAGCGTCAACGTCGCCTGATGGTAGAGCGTTTCATAGAAGCGTTTATTCGACGTTGAAACGATGGCGGCAATCGGACGTTTATCCGATTTTACCACCGTATAAAAACGGTCATCTTTTTGAAATACCACGTCCTTATCCCGAATCATCGAGTTTAATAAAGAAACGTTGGCTTTCTGACTGACGGAAAAGAAGGCATTCGTTACCGTATCGTACACGCCCCATGAGAGAGAGTGATCGGTGGACATCACTTCACTGTACGAGAGTGGATTAACCACCACGACATAATTCCCGCGCTGCATATATGTCATTTTATAGCCAGTGAAAAATGGCGTATCACGGTAATAATAGATAGCGATATCGGGTTTTCGGATGTAATTAGCGGGGGAGATCGCATAGGGCCGATCCGGGGTAAAAATGGATGAACAACGAAAATTCTGGCCTTCGGCATAAATTAAATCAGCGATGAACAGACGGCCGCGAACCACGTTCAACATATATTGCCGATGTGACGGCGTACAAACTTTACCCTGATATTTTTCCGCTTCGGCCCGGGCCAGATCAACCTGTTCAATAACCAGTTCAGTTTTGTCTAAAGCCAGTTCAGCAAATGTGCGTAACTGCGCGCTTGTTTCCGACACCGCTCTTAGCTGGGCAAACCATAGCGCAAGCATCACCGGCAGCATAACTACCATGATGATCCCTACCACTCTGAGCATCTTGCGCCGCGCGCTACGATTCATTTCCCGCCCTATATCCCTGCATGTTGTACGCCTGTAGTAATGAAGGCCGGATGCTTTGATAAACAGGTGATTACGTTGCATGAATCATGCGAAGTTAGCAACTGACTTTTAGTATTAAAAATCTTAAATTTCGTTATGACGATAATATTTGTCCGTAAGCTAAACTAAAAGTATTCGTTCCGTTTCTATTAAGGGAAATATTTATCCAGCCTGAACGGGTGTAATTTGATCAATGTTTTATAAACGTTCTGCTATTACCACATTATTTCCAGGATCAGCAGAGAATAACGCTTCACTTATAAAAAGGCATAGCTGACGGCGCCATTGCTCTCCTCCGCTCGTTCGAAGGAGGTTGCTCCCGGCACGTGGTGGGTTCGCATACGCCGATGTCGAAGGCAACCCCATCCTGCCGCCTCTCTTTTTCAGCGTAATAAAATCCCTAATCTGCTCGCACAGACACTGGCGAATAAATCAACAAATGTGATATAGTTCACACATATCATGTAACGAGAAACACTGTTTCATTCAGTTCGTCTGTTTTGGAGAGGATGGGTTTTATGGCAACCATTACGACCAGCATGGTTCTCCTGCGCTGGCCTTTGTTGAGTGCGGTACTGATGTTTTTAGCCAGCACGCTGAACATTCAGTTTCGTAAATCTGACTACGCGGGTCTTGCGGTCATCAGTACGCTGTTAGGACTGGGCGCGGCTTGCTGGTTTGCAATGGGTCTGCTTGGTATCACCCTGCTGGATATTGCCGCCGTCTGGGAAAATATTAAAGTAGTGATGGTTGAGGCAATGAGCCATACGCCACCAGACTGGCCGATGGTGATTACCTGATACCTGACTGAATAAAAAACCCAGACCGATGTCTGGGTTTTTTTATTTTGCATATCCGTGAATCAGAACGGAATATCGTCGTCGAAGTCCATTGGTGGTTCGTTAGACGGTGCCGGAGCGGACTGCTGCTGCGGACGAGACTGCGCGCCGCCGCTGAACTGGTTGCCGCCCTGTGGCTGCTGAGGCTGGCCCCAACCGCCCTGCTGCTGGCCGCCACCTGCTGGAGCGCCACCGCCCTGACGGCCACCCAGCATCTGCATGGTGCCGCCAACGTTTACCACCACTTCAGTGGTGTACTTTTCCTGACCGGATTGATCGGTCCATTTGCGGGTACGCAGTTGGCCTTCAATATAAACCTGAGAGCCTTTACGCAGATACTCACCGGCCACTTCTGCCAGTTTGCCAAACAGCACAACGCGGTGCCATTCGGTCTGCTCTTTCATCTCACCGGTCGCTTTGTCACGCCAGGATTCGGAAGTAGCCAGCGTAATGTTGGCAACTGCGCCACCACTCGGCATGTAGCGTACTTCCGGGTCCTGGCCCAGATTACCGACGAGAATCACCTTGTTTACGCCTCTGCTGGCCATGTTCGTGTCTCCTGAATACGTTTCTTAATAGTGTAAACGCGCGAGTGTACCATTTCCACGCGTCAATTTGCATAGTTGCGTGGCGGGTTCAGAAATCTCTCGCGAACTCGGCATTGTTACACAGCTATTCAGAAAATGCATTCCAATACTGTATATTCAAACAGGTTAAATTGTGTCATAATTAGCCGTTTCTGACAGCCGTTTGTCCTTCAAACAAACCAGGCAATCCGTGTTCCAACCGGGAAAGGTGAATGGATAAGATCGAAGTTCGGGGCGCCCGCACCCACAATCTCAAGAATATCAACCTCATAATCCCTCGCGACAAACTCATCGTCGTGACCGGGCTTTCGGGGTCTGGCAAATCCTCACTGGCTTTCGACACCCTGTATGCCGAAGGACAGCGCCGTTACGTTGAATCACTCTCTGCGTATGCGCGCCAGTTCCTGTCATTGATGGAAAAACCGGATGTAGACCATATCGAGGGGCTTTCGCCTGCTATCTCTATTGAGCAGAAGTCCACCTCCCACAACCCGCGTTCAACGGTCGGTACCATTACCGAAATTCATGACTACCTGCGTCTGCTGTATGCCCGCGTAGGAGAGCCGCGCTGCCCGGATCACGACGTGCCGCTGGCGGCGCAGACCGTGAGCCAGATGGTGGATAACGTGCTGTCGCAGCCAGAAGGCAAACGCCTGATGCTGCTTGCCCCAATCATTAAAGAGCGTAAGGGCGAGCACACCAAAACGCTGGAAAACCTGGCAAGCCAGGGGTATATCCGCGCCCGTATCGACGGCGAGGTGTGTGACCTGTCCGATCCCCCTAAGCTGGAGCTGCAGAAAAAACACACCATCGAAGTGGTGATTGACCGCTTTAAAGTGCGTGACGATCTGGCGACCCGTCTGGCGGAATCCTTTGAAACTGCGCTGGAACTCTCTGGCGGTACGGCGGTGGTCTCCGATATGGACGACCCGAACGCGGAAGAACTGCTCTTCTCCGCCAACTTTGCCTGCCCGATTTGCGGCTACAGCATGCGTGAGCTGGAGCCACGTCTGTTCTCCTTTAACAACCCGGCGGGAGCCTGCCCGACGTGTGACGGCCTGGGCGTACAGCAGTATTTTGACCCGGACCGCGTGATCCAGAATCCGGAACTGTCGCTGGCTGGCGGTGCGATCCGTGGCTGGGATAAGCGTAATTTTTACTACTTTCAGATGCTTAAATCGCTGGCAGAGCACTATAAGTTCGACGTGGAGGCGCCGTGGGCCAGCCTGAGCCCGAACGTGCACAAAGTGATCCTGTTCGGTTCCGGTAAAGAGAACATCGAGTTCAAATACATGAACGATCGCGGCGATACCTCCGTGCGTCGCCACCCGTTCGAAGGGGTGCTGCACAACATGGAGCGCCGTTACAAAGAGACCGAATCCAGCGCGGTGCGCGAGGAGCTGGCGAAGTTCATCAGCAACCGCTCCTGCGCCACCTGTGAGGGCACGCGTCTGCGTCGCGAAGCGCGCCACGTGTTTGTCGAAAACACGGCGTTGCCGACCATCTCAGACATGAGCATCGGTCACGCAATGGACTTCTTCAACAACCTGAAGCTCTCCGGCCAGCGTGCGAAGATTGCCGAAAAAGTGCTGAAAGAGATCGGCGACCGTCTGAAATTCCTGGTGAACGTCGGCCTGAACTACCTGACGCTTTCCCGCTCCGCAGAGACGCTGTCCGGCGGTGAAGCCCAGCGTATCCGTCTGGCCAGCCAGATTGGCGCGGGCCTGGTGGGCGTCATGTATGTCCTGGACGAACCGTCCATCGGCCTGCACCAGCGAGACAACGAGCGTCTGCTCGGAACGCTTATTCATCTGCGTAACCTCGGCAACACGGTGATTGTGGTCGAGCACGACGAAGATGCGATCCGTGCTGCCGACCATGTGATCGACATCGGCCCGGGCGCGGGCGTGCACGGCGGCCAGGTGGTCGCGGAAGGCACCCTGAAAGACATCATGGCGGTGCCAGAGTCGTTAACCGGCCAGTACATGAGCGGCAAGCGCAAAATTGAAGTGCCGAAACAGCGCGTGGCGGCGAACCCGGAAAAAGTGCTGAAGCTCACCGGCGCTCGCGGCAACAACCTGAAAGACGTGACGCTGACGCTGCCCGTCGGGCTGTTTACCTGTATCACCGGCGTATCCGGTTCCGGTAAGTCGACGCTGATCAACGATACGCTGTTCCCGATTGCGCAGACGGCGCTGAACGGCGCGACGCTGGCCGAACCTGCACCGTACCGCGACATTCAGGGGCTGGAACATTTCGATAAAGTTATCGACATCGACCAAAGCCCGATTGGCCGTACGCCGCGTTCCAACCCGGCGACCTATACCGGCGTCTTCACGCCCGTCCGTGAACTCTTCGCCGGTGTACCGGAAGCGCGTTCGCGCGGCTACACGCCAGGACGTTTCAGCTTTAACGTTCGCGGCGGCCGCTGTGAAGCGTGTCAGGGTGACGGCGTGATCAAGGTTGAGATGCACTTCCTGCCGGATATCTACGTGCCGTGCGACCAGTGCAAAGGCAAACGCTATAACCGTGAAACGCTGGAGATTAAGTACAAAGGCAAGACCATCCACGAAGTGCTGGACATGACCATCGAAGAGGCGCGCGAGTTCTTTGATGCCGTTCCTGCGCTGGCGCGTAAGCTGCAGACGCTGATGGACGTAGGCCTGACCTACATTCGTCTGGGGCAGTCAGCGACCACGCTCTCTGGAGGTGAAGCGCAGCGCGTGAAGCTGGCGCGTGAGTTGTCCAAACGCGGTACCGGGCAGACGCTGTACATTCTCGATGAGCCGACCACCGGTCTGCACTTTGCGGATATCCAGCAGTTGCTCGACGTTCTGCATCAGCTTCGCGATCAGGGCAACACTATTGTGGTCATTGAGCACAACCTGGACGTGATTAAAACCGCGGACTGGATTGTCGATCTCGGCCCGGAAGGCGGCAGCGGCGGCGGTGAAATCCTCGTCTCCGGTACGCCAGAGACCGTTGCAGAGTGCGAAGCCTCGCACACCGCGCGCTTCCTTAAACCGTTGCTGTAATTGTCACACGGAGAGTTGCTGTCGGGTCGCTTCCGGCAGCAGCTCAACCGCCTGCTGATAAGACGCGTCCACCAGGTAGTAAATCTGCGACCCCGGGAGTGAACCGTCGAGATAGACCGTACTCCAGTGCGCTTTGTTCAGATGTTTGCTCGGCCGGACATCGTCGTGCTGCTGACGTAATAGCTCCGCCAGCTCCGGGCTGGTTTTCAGCGACGCCGCCGGGCGGCCTTCCACCTCTTTCACCATCGCAAACAACACATCTCCCACTTTAATCTGCGTGGCTTTCCAGTCGCTGTGAACGCTCTGCTCCGCGCCTGGCTTACTCATGCAGTACTGCAGTAGCTCCGAAATTGTCATCTTTATTCCCCTTGTAGCGTTGCGATAATTTTACGCGAACCACCGTGAATGCGATGTTCTCCCAGCCAGATCCCTTGCCATGTTCCCAGCAGAAGCCGCCCGTTGTGTACCGGCAGCATTAGCGATACGCCCAGCAGAGAAGATTTGATATGCGAAGGCATGTCGTCCGCCCCCTCATAGTCATGCTCGTAGGAGGCGTTGTCCGGAACGGTTTTCAGAAAATGCCGCTCCATATCAGACCGGACGGTGGGATCGCAATTTTCATTAAGCGTGAGAGAGGCCGACGTGTGCTGAAGCAGCAGATGCAGCAAACCCGTTTTGACGCGCGACAGATCGCGGATCTGCCCGATAACTTCATCCGTCACCAGGTGAAATCCGCGAGGTTTAGCGCTTAAGGTCAGGGTTTGTTGGTACCACATGTGCTGCTCCGTTATGAAAGTGAATCTTTCTAAGTGTGCAGCAAGAAGACGAAAGGTAAAACCCGCAGCGACGAGATTTGATTAAAAAAGAGCCAAACTCGCCGCCAACGATTTAATACTCTGAGTTCACAATGACCTCTTCGCCAAACTTCCCGGCCATTGGCAGCGGGCGATAGGTCGAGTTTGAGGCGCGTAACACCCTGATCCCTCTGGCTCCCACATCACGCGCGGCGCTGATATCGTTGTCTGAATCACCGTAGAAGACCTTGATATGTTTCTGCTCCAGCCACTGGGTTTTGGTGTTTTGTCCCGGTTTGTCACCTGCGAAAATCACCGGGTTCATGCTGGCCGCCGGGATCAGGAAATCATCCTGCAGGGTTTTAGAGACGGTTTCCGTTTTGGTCTGGCTGCGTCCGGTAACGAAGTAAATGCTGTCGCCGCGTTTTACATGCATGGCGATAAGCGCGCGGGCCACCTCTTTCGGGATGCTGAATTCGTCCCAGCCGTTGTTCATCTTTTCCCAGAATTCCGGGTTTTTCAGATACGCTTCGCTGTCCGGCGAGTATGTTTTTTTACCGCGCCAGAACCCGGGGCTGGAGAAGAGAACGGTATCGTCAATATCAAAGCCCACGGCCATTGGCGGGCGGCCCATCAGGCTGTTTTCAATCTGGGCTACAGAAACCCAGTGAATGGGGGCTTGTTCAGCCAGAATAGCGGCGGTAGTGCCGGTGTAAAGCGGCGTCGGTGCGGAAGCGCGCGCGACGACCGTACTGTTAAGCGAGAACAATAAGCAGGCGGCGCTGAGCGCCAGTGTGATCTTGCGCATATTTTCCCCTGAATATTCAGTTTGTTATCGTTTTAATTTGAGCGACTGGTCAAAAATCTATCCGACCATAACCCCAGCGGGAGATGAAGGGAAGGAGTTTTTGCTTATGAGGTTGGATAAAAAGAAGAAGATCACAGAATGCCGGGCAACCTGTTTGTGCGGCCTGATGCCCTCATCCCGGCCCTCTCCCACGGGGAGAGGGAGGGTGAGTAAGTACTTACATTACTGCAGCAAATGCCTGCGCCACGCGATGAACGTTGCTGGCATTCAGACCCGCCACGCACATACGTCCGCTGGCAATCAGGTAGACGCCGAACTCTTCGCGCAGACGTTCAACCTGTGCGGCGCTCAGCCCGGTGTAGCTAAACATCCCGCGCTGTTTAAGCAGATAGTCGAAGTTATGCCCCGGTACGGCCTCTTTCAGCACGTTGACCAACTCCTGACGCATCGACAGAATACGCTTACGCATGGATTCCACTTCTGCAAGCCAGCTGGCTTTTAGCTGTTCGTCTCCCAGCACGGTCGCCACCACCTGCGCGCCAAAGTTTGGCGGGCTGGAGTAGATGCGGCGCACGGTCGCCTTCAGTTGCCCCAGTACGCGACCTGCCGCTTCGGCGTCTTCGCACACCACAGAGAGGCCACCCACGCGCTCGCCGTACAGGGAGAAGATTTTTGAAAACGAGTTGCTGACCAGAACTGGCAGACCGGCGCTGGCCACGGCACGGATAGCATAGGCATCTTCTTCCATCCCGGCGCCAAAGCCCTGATAGGCGATGTCGAGGAAGGGGATCAGGTTGCGCGCTTTCAGCACCTCAATCACCGCATCCCACTGGGCGTTGGTGAGATCTGCCCCGGTCGGGTTGTGGCAGCACGGGTGCAGCAGCACTATGCTGCGCTCTGGCAGGGTATTCAGTTTTTCCAGCAGCGCGTCAACGCGCACGCCGTTGGTTTCACTGTCGAACCATGGATAGGTCGCCACCTTAAAGCCAGCACCCTCAAAAATCGCCACGTGGTTTTCCCAGGTGGGATCGCTGACCCATACCCCTGAATCCGGGAAGTATTTTTTCAGGAAGTCCGCACCCACTTTAAGCGCGCCTGAACCGCCCAGGGTCTGGATGGTTGCCACACGTTTTTGTGCGAGCACCGCGTGATCGGCACCAAACAGCAGCGGCGCGATGGCGTTACGGTAAGTATTGAGCCCTTCCATCGGCAGATAAAGAGAAGCACCGTGCGGGGCGGCGTTAAGACGCGCTTCCGCTTCAGCAACGGCTTTCAACTGAGGAATAATGCCGTCCTCGTTGTAATACAGACCAATGCTGAGATTCACTTTGTCGCTGCGAGGATCTTCTTTGAAACGCTCCATTAAGGAGAGAATGGGGTCGCCGGCGTAGGCGTCAACTTTCTGAAACACGCGATGGTTCTCCGGAATTCGATGAGGTAGGGAATTCAACAATAAACCGGATATGACAGAAGATCGAGCGTTTAACCTGTTCCATGCCGGGTCAGGCAACGCTGCCCCCCGGCATTCACAGCAGTTTAATCGATGTACTTCATTGCCACCCTTGATGTCAGGCGCGTTATAAGTTCGTAAGCACTCACTTTCGTGATTTCCGCGATGCGTTCGACGGGCAAACCGTCACCCCACATCACCACATCGTCGCCCGCTTTATCCTGGGCATCGGGGCCCAGATCTACGCAAATCATGTCCATCGCCACGCGACCGACAATCTTCACTTCGCGGCCATTGACCAGAACCGGCGTACCGGACGGCGCAGCACGTGGATAACCGTCGCCATACCCCATCGCCACCACACCCAGCCGGGTGTCACGCTCGCTGGTCCAGGTGCCGCCGTAACCCACCGGTTCCCCCGCCTTGTGCTCACGCACCGCAATCAGCTTAGACACCAGGGACATCACCGGCTGGAAGCCAAAGTCCGGTCCCCAGGGTCTGTTCTCCAGCGGCGATACGCCGTAAAGAATAATCCCCGGACGCGCCCAGTCGAAGTGCGACTGCGGCCACAGCAGAATGCCACCGGAGGCCGCGATAGAGCGCATCCCCGGCTTGCCTTCGCAGAAGGTGTTAAAGATGTCGAGTTGTTGTTCAGTAGCGCCGCAGTCAGGCTCATCAGCCCGGGCAAAATGGCTGACAATATTTACCGGCTGGCGGACATTTTTGCACTGGCACAGACGCTGATAAAACGCCTGCGCGTGTTCCGGACGTACACCCAGACGGTGCATGCCCGTGTCGAGCTTCATCCAGACGGTGACTGGCTCGCTCAGCTCAGCGGTTTCGAGGGCGGAAAGCTGTTCTTCGTTGTGTACCGCCGTGTGCAGATGCTGGTCTGCAATGGTCGGCAGGTCTGCAGCCTCAAAAAAGCCTTCGAGCAGCAAAATCGGTTGGGTGATCCCCCCTGCGCGCAGGCGGAGGGCTTCTTCAAGACGGGCAACGCCAAAGGCGTCGGCATCGGGGAGCGTTCGCGCGGTCTCAAGAAGACCGTGTCCGTAAGCGTTCGCTTTCACGACTGCAACAAGTTTACTGGCAGGAGCCAGTTCACGCAGACGTTGCAGGTTGTGTCGCAGAGCGCGGCGGTTAATCACAACAGTTGCCGCTTGCATTTGATTTCCTTAGAAATTACTCATCATCATATTGAGGACCGGCATAGTTGTCGAAACGCGACCACTGTCCGTTAAAGGTCAGACGTACCGTACCGATAGGGCCGTTACGTTGTTTACCGATAATAATTTCGGCGATCCCTTTCAGGTCGCTGTTCTCGTGATAAACCTCATCACGGTAGATGAACATGATTAAGTCGGCATCCTGCTCGATGGAGCCGGATTCACGCAGGTCGGAGTTGACCGGGCGTTTGTCGGCACGTTGTTCCAGGGAGCGGTTAAGCTGCGAGAGCGCCACGACAGGCACATGCAGCTCTTTGGCTAATGCCTTGAGCGAGCGGGAAATTTCCGCAATCTCCAGCGTACGGTTATCGGAGAGCGACGGCACGCGCATCAGCTGAAGGTAGTCGATCATGATAAGGCCAATACCGCCATGCTCGCGGGCGATACGGCGCGCACGGGAGCGCACTTCTGTCGGCGTCAGGCCGGAGGAGTCATCTATGTAGATGTTACGTTTTTCCAGCAGGATCCCCATGGTGCCGGAGATACGCGCCCAGTCCTCATCGTCGAGCTGACCAGTACGGATACGGGTCTGATCCACACGAGAAAGCGACGCCAGAGAACGCATCATGATCTGCTCAGATGGCATCTCCAGACTGAAGATTAAGACCGGCTTATCCTGCAACATCGCCGCGTTTTCGACGAGGTTCATCGCAAAGGTGGTTTTACCCATTGACGGACGCGCGGCGACGATAATCAAATCCGACGGCTGCAGGCCTGCGGTTTTCTTATTGAGATCGTCATAGCCGGTGTTAACTCCGGTTACGCCATCGTGCGGCTGCTGGAAGAGTTGTTCAATACGGGCGACGGTGGCATCGAGCACATCGGCGATGTTTTTTGGGCCTTCGTCTTTATTGGCGCGACTTTCAGCAATTTTAAAGACGCGGGATTCCGCGAGATCGAGCAGGTCTTCGCTGGTGCGACCCTGCGGATCAAAGCCCGCTTCGGCGATTTCATTCGCGACCGAGATCATCTCACGAACCACGGCGCGTTCGCGAACGATGTCAGCATAAGCGCTAATGTTCGCTGCACTTGGCGTGTTTTTCGACAGTTCTGCTAAATAAGCAAAACCGCCAACGCTGTCCAGTTGCCCCTGCCGCTCCAGCGATTCCGCGAGCGTAATCAGGTCAATCGGGCTACCGGACTCCTGCAGGCGCGCCATTTCGGTGAAGATGTGGCGGTGCGGGCGGGTGTAGAAATCGTCGGACACGACGCGCTCGGCGACGTCGTCCCAGCGCTCGTTATCCAGCATTAAACCGCCCAACACCGACTGTTCCGCTTCAATCGAGTGCGGCGGGACTTTTAACCCGGCGACCTGAAAATCACGCTCACGAGGTTCAGTCTGTTTGTTGAAGGGTTTGTTTCCTGCCATAGTGAATGGAGTTACCGAGATAAAGAGTGGGTCGAAAGATTACCACATTCTGGAGGAAGCATGGCAACACGTATTGAATTTCACAAGCATGGTGGCCCTGACGTACTCAACGCGGTGGAGTTTACCCCCGCCGCGCCTGGCGAAAATGAAGTGCAGGTTGAAAATAAAGCCATCGGCATTAACTACATCGACACCTATATTCGCGGCGGTCTTTATCCACCGCCGTCACTGCCGAGCGGTCTGGGTACCGAGGCGGCGGGCGTGGTCAGCAAAGTGGGCAGCGCCGTTAAGCATGTTAAAGAAGGCGATCGCGTGGTGTATGCGCAATCGGCGCTGGGCGCTTACAGCTCCGTGCACAACGTTCCGGCTGACAAAGTTGCCCTCCTGCCCAATGCCATTTCGTTTGAACAGGCCGCGGCCTCCTTCCTGAAAGGGCTGACGGTCTATTATCTGCTGCGCAAAACCTATGAAATCAAACCCGACGAGCAGTTCCTGTTCCATGCGGCTGCGGGCGGCGTAGGGCTCATCGCCTGCCAGTGGGCCAAAGCGTTAGGCGCAAAACTGATCGGCACCGTGGGGAGCGCGCAAAAAGCCCAGCGCGCGCTGCAGGCCGGCGCCTGGCAGGTGATTAACTACCGGGAAGAGAGCATCGTTGAACGCTTAAAAGAGGTAACCGGCGGCAAAAAAGTGCGCGTGGTATATGACTCGGTAGGGAAAGATACCTGGGAAGCGTCTCTGGACTGCCTGCAGCGCCGCGGTCTGATGGTGAGCTTCGGTAACGCGTCAGGCGCGGTGACCGGTGTGAATCTGGGTATTCTGAACCAGAAAGGCTCGCTGTATGTCACTCGTCCATCCCTGCAGGGCTACATCACCAATCGCGAAGAGTTGCTCGAAGCCAGTAACGAACTGTTCTCGCTGATTGCCAGCGGGGTCATCAAAGTGGATGTGGCAGATGCGCAGAAGTACGCGCTAAGCGATGCGCAACGTGCGCATGAGGTGCTGGAGAGCCGGTCAACGCAGGGGTCAAGTCTGTTAATTCCCTGATCCCATAAAAGAAATTGGGCTTCCCTGAGGAAGCCCTTTCTTTTTTTAGTTCGGCTGTATGTAGGGTACAGCTCGATGAATTCTTTAGCGGCAGCCATAGTGACAGATTCGATAAGTAAATCCTATTCCGTTCTAAGCAATGCCGCCGGAAAAGTTGCAGGTATGTGACGAACCCCTCAATACCTTAGTAACGAAAGCGGTTATTACGCTGATAAGTGGGCAGTTTTGGTGATTTAATCGCCCGTATAACCCACACCACCGCAACGGCCAGCAGCAGCCACGGCAGAAGTTTGATCGTCAGGGCAAATAATCCGCCAATAAACATGACCACTGTCGCCACCACAAGCGCTGCCAGAATGCCGAGCAGCGACACGCCGGTGGCTAACAGCATGACAAAAAAGCCAATCACAAAAAGCAGTTCCAGCATGGTTCTCTCCCACGAGTTCCCGAATGATGTCGCAATCATTACAAGATCCATGCCAATACTAACGTGTTGTTATAAAAGCAAAACGCCCCGCAAGACTGTGCGGGGCGTGGTGAATTTGACGAATTTTTAGCGAGATTTATCGTTTATCTGCAACCAGGCGTAGCGCCTGTTCCAGCACTTCGATATCCGCGCCAGCTTTATGCGCGTTCTCGCTCAGATAGCGACGCCACTGGCGTGCGCCCGGGATCCCCTGGAACAGGCCAAGCATATGACGCGTGATATGGCCAAGGTAAGTGCCGTTACTCAGCTCACGTTCAATGTACGGATACATGGCCCGCACCACGGCTACCGGGTCAGTGTCTGCGCCTTCAACGCCGAAGATCTCGCGATCGACCGTCGTCAGAATACCCGGGTTCTGATATGCCTCGCGACCGACCATCACGCCATCCATATGCGCCAGATGTGTTTTGGCCTCGTCGAGCGACTTGATACCACCGTTGATCGACATGGTCAGGTGCGGGAAGTCCCGCTTCAGTTGATACACACGCGGGTAGTCCAGCGGCGGAATTTCGCGGTTCTCTTTCGGGCTAAGGCCAGAGAGCCAGGCTTTACGCGCATGGATGATAAACATCTCGCACTCGCCCTTTCCGGCAACCGTATTGATGAAATCACACAAGAATTCGTAGCTGTCCTGGTCATCAATACCGATACGGGTCTTCACCGTCACCGGAATGGAGACCACATCACGCATCGCCTTGATGCAGTCCGCTACCAGCTGTGCGTTCCCCATCAGACAGGCGCCGAACATGCCGTTTTGCACGCGATCGGACGGACAGCCAACGTTAAGGTTAATTTCGTCGTAGCCACGTTCTTCAGCCAGCTTCGCACAGTGCGCCAGCGCAGCCGGATCGCTGCCACCCAGCTGCAGGGCAACCGGATGCTCTTCTTCGCTGTACGCCAGATAGTCGCCCTTACCGTGAATAATTGCACCGGTGGTGACCATTTCGGTGTACAGCAGCGTATGGCGGGAGAGCTGGCGCAGGAAATAGCGGCAGTGTCTGTCCGTCCAGTCGAGCATAGGCGCAATGGAGAAACGGTGTGCGGGAAAGGCAGTCTGGTGTTCTGACGACATGGCGAAGTTTTAAGCATCTGGTGGAAAAGGGGCGCTACTATAGCATAAAGAAAAGCCGGAGGCGCAACGCCTCCGGTGCCCTTTAGAACGTCATACTTAACTGTGCCCCTGCACCACAGGTTTCATCTTCACCGTACAGCCCCATCAGGTCGACGTGAACCGTGTTAAACGGTGCAAAACCGACACCACCGGTAAAGACGTTACTGTCATTCCCTTTCATATCGGCGCGATAACCCGCCCGCACGGCCAGCCAGCTCAGCGGCGTCACTTCCGCACCTACGCCAACATACTGCGAGGTATCCTCGCTTTTAAAGCCCTTGGTTTCTGTCAGATCGCCATCGGCGGTCAGGGTCACGAGATCGTTGTGCCAGGCAGCCCCCGCCGTCACCAGCGGACGGATTTGATAGGTGTCTTTATAGCTCACCACTTCCCCCGTGCGCCCGTTGCGGATGCGAATATCTTTGGTGTCGATATCGCGTGACATCAGGTTTTGCCCACTCACCCCGACCGTCCAGTGTTCGCCGAAATCTGCCGCGATACCCGCATCCACGTTAAAGCCGGTATCGTCTGTCCGGTAGCGGCTGTCGTTCCACTTGTTACTGTCGTAATCGTAAATGGAGGTGGTGTAGTTGTAGACCCATGTTTTCTGCAGCTTCGGCGTGACGCCAAGGGAAACCGGGACGCCACCCAGATCGAACTGACGGGCAATCGCAACACCATAATCGGAGACAATCGCCGCCCGGCCAGACGCCGTAGAGTTGAGGTTTTTTGTGATTTGATCGGTACCGTTCAGGGCCGCATCCAGTGCAACCCCCGCCGCCACCGCATCACTGTTTTGAATACCGCGCAGGTAGTCAATATCTTGCTGATCGATAGAAGAGCTGACGCGCCCGTGGGCATAGCCTTTCGCCATAAAGGCCACTGAGAGCACATCGTTAGGGATACTCACCGCAATCCCCGCGCCTGCCGTTGCACGTGCAGTTTTGCCCTTGAGATAGTCCAGTTCATCGGCAAGATCTTTTGCCGCGCCCTGGAACTGATCGATTGAGCCCAGCGGATTGGTAATCACTTCAATGGGGGTAAGGCTATCAACCACATCCTTGTAGTGTTTGATTTTGTCGTTGATGGTATCAATCTCATCCTGAAGATTGTCTTCATCCGTCACCTGCACGCCGACGGACGGTAAAATAACCGTCACATCATCGTCCGGTTTCGCCTTTGCCAATAACGCGGGGTTGATTAACGCCCCGCTGCCATAGCTGCCCGAAGCGACGCCCGTGCCACCCATTGCGTCGCTACGTGATTCTGTCCAGGTATTGGCTGCTCCCGCCTGATTTGCCATAAACAGGGAGACAGCGATGCTAACCACCGAAAATTTAAAATGTTTTTTCACAGTATGCTCGTCTTATTGTCGTTAATAACATCACCCTGTTTGTTATCACCCAAACAGGAACGAACTATTGCTGTGAATAAGTACAAAAAGACCCGCTATTTCCTTAAGTAAAACTCCGGACAGGCCTGTTGTTATTTGTGACGGCCCTCAATATTTATAGAAGAGGAAATTATTTTTTCCCAGGTTTTCCATCGTGCGGCCCAAAGAACTGAGGGGGATGATCAACCCAGCGATCTTCACGCGTGGCGGCATACTCCGGATTAAGCGGATAGTAGATTCGGTTGTGCTTCTTGTTAGCCTCGCCAACAACCAGTAATCGCACCTCTTCTTCGGTGTTATTAATAAAGGTATGGCAGACGCCGGTGCCAGCAGGAAACCCTACGCTGTCGCCGGGTTCAAGCTTCCACAAATAGCCGTTTATCCAGGCTTCCGGATACCCTTCCAGCACATAGATGAACTCTTCTTCGTCGCTTTCCGCGTGGGGATAGGAGGTTCGACGCCCGGGCGGCAAACGCTCGTGGTGAATACCGATTCGCCTGAGCCCCAGGTGACGAGCCAGCGGTGCACCGATGGAGAAAAGCTCGTTACTGTCGGGATAGGTTGAATTATCTGGCTCTTCCACGTCTCGCCAGTGCCGAATACAGTCAGGTTTTTTCATCATTAATTTCCCGGTTTGCGATGGGTCAGGTATAGCACAGCCTGGCGGATCTCGGCGTTTTTACCAGAATATGGTAAAGTGAGGGTTTTCCAGCCTATAACATCCGAGGTGCTAAATGGATAAGTCCACAAAAGAGCTGTTAGCGCAGGCAGAGAAGCTGTGCGCGCAACGCAATGTGCGCCTGACTCCGCAGCGCCTTGAAGTCTTGCGTCTGATGACCCTGCAGCAGGGCGCCATCAGCGCATACGACCTGCTCGACCTGCTGCGCGAAAGCGAGCCACAGGCTAAACCGCCTACGGTCTATCGTGCGCTAGATTTTCTGCTGGAACAAGGCTTTGTACACAAGGTCGAATCCACAAACAGTTATGTGTTGTGTCATCTTTTTGACCAGCCAACCCATACGTCGGCCATGTTTATCTGCGACCGTTGTGGCGTGGTGAAAGAAGAAGGGGCGGAAGGCGTAGAAGATATTATGCATACGCTGGCGGCCAGAATGGGCTTTGCCTTGCGCCATAACGTCATTGAAGCACACGGATTATGCTCTGCGTGTGTAGAAGTGGAGGCCTGCCGGCATCAGGACGCGTGCCACCATGACCACTCTATCCTCGTAAAGAAAAAGCCGCGTTAACAGCCAAAACAAAGGCGGCCCATGGCCGCCCTCAGGGAGTACTTCCTTGTACTGTCGGGTATCACACGGTTACCAACGGTAGTCGTTGCGTTTTTCCCAGTCGCCGACCTCTTTTTCCGCCTGGTCTTTCTCGTAACCGTAGCGTTCCTGAATTTTACCGACAAGCTGATCGCGTTTACCTTCGATGACCGTCATATCGTCATCCGTCAGCTTACCCCACTGTTCTTTCGCTTTACCTTTGAACTGCTTCCAGTTGCCGCCGATTTCGTCTTTATTCATCATCGTGTCCTCTTAGTTAAGCGTCGGGTCGTAACGTCCGTTACGTTCTTTTCTGCTGGACGTGATAATAATTGTAGTTAAGGATTCGGCAGTTGATTTCATATTCGGAATCTTTAACCGTCACGATATATCATTGCGGGATGGAAGCCAGGTATTGTTTTGCCAGTGCCGGTGCCAGATAAAGCCCAGTGACAGGCCTCGCAACGCGAGAAAGACCGCCAGGGAGAGCCATAAACCATGGTTACCCAGCCAGGGGAGCGTGAGCAGCGTCAGGGCAAAACCAGCCGCCGCCACCGCCATGCTGTTACGCATCTCCGCTCCTCGCGTCGCGCCAATAAACATACCGTCCAGCAGATAGCACCAAACCCCCACCACCGGCAAAATGACCTGCCAGATAAGGTAATGGCTTGCCAGCTCGCGCAGTGCAGGAAGGGAGGTGAGTAACGCAATAATCTGTTCGCCAAACCAGGCGTAAATCAGCGCGAACGCCAGCGCCACCAGCCCCGACTGCCGACAGGCCGCCCGCCAGACATCCCGCAACTGACCACTTTCACGTGCGCCGTATGCCTGGCCGGAATGCGCTTCCACAGCATAGGCAAAGCCATCCAGTGCATAGGCGGTAAAGGTCAGCAGCGTCATCAGAACGGCATTCACCGCGACGATATCTGGCCCAAGCCGGGCGCCAAAGACCGTCAGTGCGCCGAAACAGAGCTGCAGCAGCAGTGAGCGCAGCATAATGTCGCGATTAAGCGCCAACAGGGTGCGGATATTGCCTCGCCATGCACTCTTGAGCAGAGCAAGGGAAATCCCCCGCATGACCAGCACTCGCCAGACCATCCACAGACCAAGGATAAACGTCCCGTATTCGGCAATCGCCGTCGCCAGTGCCGCACCCTGCACGTTCATGTGCAGGCCCATCACCAGCCAGAGATCGAGCACGATGTTGAGGAGGTTGCCTACCACCAACAGGATTACGGGCGCGCGGGCATACTGCACGCCGAGTAACCACCCCAACAGAACCAGATTGGCCAGCGACGCGGGCGCGCTGAGCCAGCGAATTTCCAGGAAGCGTCGTGCCTGCTCCAGTACCGCCTCGCTGCCGCCAACGACATGCAGCGCCAGATCAATCAGTGGGGTACGTAATATAGCGATTAACGCGCCTGCCCCAAGCGCCAGAATTAACGGCTGAACCAGCGCACGCGCCAGACGCAAAGGATCTTTAGCACCGTACGCCTGCGCCGTAAGCCCGGTGGTACTCATGCGCAAAAAGAGCAGGAGCATAAAAAGGAAGCTGGTCGCCGTCGCGCCAATCGCCACGCCGCCCAGATAGATGGGTGAATCAAGGTGACCAATAACTGCCGTATCCACCAGCCCCAGCAGAGGAACGGTGATATTGGAAAAAATCATCGGCAGTGCAAGACGCCACAATGCCTTATCGGATGCCGTAAGCAGTGACATGAAAAAATACCGGGAGTGGATAAGGAATCAGGCCACGGCAGATCCGTAGCCTGTCAGGATGAGATTACAGCCATTCTCCGTTGCGAATGACCCCTACCGCCAGCCCCTCGATAGAGAAGTTTTGTTCGCGGAGGTCTACCACAATGGGGGAAAACTCGTTGTTTTCCGGCAGCAGCTGAACCGTATTACCTTGCTTTTTCAGGCGTTTAACGGTGACTTCATCATCGATGCGTGCCACCACAACCTGGCCGTTACGCACGTCTTGCGTTTTATGCACCGCAAGCAGATCGCCGTCAAGAATACCGATGTCTTTCATGGACATACCGCTTACGCGCAGCAGGAAATCCGCGCTCGGCTTGAACATGCCGGGATCAACCTGGTAGTGGCCTTCAATATGCTGTTGCGCCAGCAGAGGTTCACCTGCCGCGACGCGCCCCACCAGCGGAATGCCCGTCTCTTCTTCCACCAGCAGGCGGATACCGCGTGAAGCACCCGATACAATCTCAATTACGCCTTTACGCGCCAGCGCTTTCAGGTGTTCCTCGGCAGCGTTCGGAGAACGGAAGCCCAGACGCTGCGCGATTTCCGCACGCGTGGGTGGCATACCCGTCTGGCCGATATGATCCCGAATGAGATCAAACACCTCTTGCTGCCTGGTCGTTAACGCTTTCATTCCGCCCCCTGGGTGTATATACAGTTATGCTGTGAGTATATACAGTCAAAGGCGATTTTGGAACCAAAAACTGCACAAAAAACCAGGGACTTAATTATTCCTCGAGGCTTATCGGAAATGTGACCAAAGCAGCGTGACCCAGGTGATGACCGCAGTGATAATCGCCAGCAACACGGCAGCAGAGCCCATGTCTTTTGCCCGGCCAGAAAGTTCGTGGAAATCAGAGCCAATACGGTCCACAACGGCCTCAATAGCGCTATTAATAATTTCCACTATCATCACCAACAGCACGGAGCCGATCAGAAGCACGCGGGTAATGGCATCAACATCAAGGAAACAGGCGATAATCACCGCGACAATCGCGGCGACACCCTCCTGGCGAAACGCGGCTTCGTTGACCCAAGCGGCGCGAAAACCTTTCCAGGAATAGCCAGCAGCTTTAATGATACGGGTTAACCCAGTGGTATTATTGGCCATTAAAAGAACCTTTTATTTGAAATAGCGTCAATAACAGGAGGCGCAACGTGTTGCGCTGTAGCCTGAAGTATGACGGGTAACAACAGTAATTTCGCGCGCTTTCTGTTATCCTTGCGCCGCAATTGCATTATTAACCAGAGGCTTTACATCGTTTATGTCTGGCTGGCCACGAATTTACTACAAATTACTTAATTTACCATTAAGCGTCCTGGTAAAAAGTAAGTCTATCCCAGCAGAACCCGCGCTGGAATTGGGGCTCGATACGTCGCGCCCTATTATGTATGTTTTGCCTTATAACTCGAAGGCAGACTTGCTGACGCTTCGCGCCCAGTGTCTGGCGCATGATTTACCTGACCCGCTTGAACCGTTAGAAGTCGACGGTACGCTGTTGCCGCGATACGTGTTCATTCACGGTGGGCCACGCGTGTTTACCTATTACACGCCAAAAGAAGAGTCCATTAAGCTGTTCCACGACTATCTCGACCTGCATCGCAGCAATCCCGATCTGGATGTGCAGATGGTGCCGGTGTCGGTGATGTTTGGTCGTCGTCCGGGCCGCGAAAAAGGGGAAGAGAACCCACCGTTACGCATGCTTAATGGCATCCAGAAATTCTTCGCCGTCTCCTGGCTGGGGCGCGACAGCTTTGTGCGCTTCTCCCCTTCCGTCTCGCTGCGCCGGATGGCCGATGAGCACGGCACCGATAAGATCATCGCGCAAAAACTGGCGCGCGTGGCGCGCATGCATTTCGCTCGTCAGCGTCTGGCCGCCGTTGGCCCTCGCCTTCCGGCGCGTCAGGATCTCTTCAACAAGCTGCTGGCTTCCAAAGCGATCGCCCGTGCCGTTGAAGACGAAGCGCGCAGTAAAAAGATTTCTCATGAAAAAGCACAGCAGAACGCCATTGCGCTGATGGAAGAGATTGCTGCGAACTTCTCCTATGAGATGATCCGTCTTTCTGACCGCATCCTGGGCTTTACATGGAACCGCCTCTATCAGGGCATTAACGTCCATAACGCCGAGCGCGTTCGCCAACTGGCGCATGACGGGCATGAAATTGTTTATGTGCCCTGCCACCGCAGCCACATGGACTACCTGCTCCTCTCGTATGTGCTCTATCACCAGGGGCTGGTGCCACCGCACATCGCAGCCGGTATCAACCTGAACTTCTGGCCAGCAGGCCCGATTTTCCGCCGCCTGGGGGCGTTCTTCATTCGTCGTACCTTTAAGGGCAACAAGCTCTACTCCACCGTATTCCGTGAATATCTGGGCGAGCTGTTCAGCCGCGGTTATTCCGTTGAGTACTTCGTGGAGGGGGGACGTTCACGAACCGGCCGTCTGCTGGATCCGAAAACCGGCACGCTGTCGATGACCATCCAGGCGATGCTGCGCGGCGGCACTCGTCCCATCACGCTGGTGCCCATTTACATTGGCTATGAGCACGTCATGGAAGTGGGGACTTACGCCAAAGAGCTACGCGGGGCGACTAAAGAGAAAGAGAGCCTGCCGCAGATGCTGCGCGGGCTGAGCAAGCTACGTAATCTTGGTCAGGGCTACGTGAACTTCGGCGAGCCAATGCCGTTGATGACGTACCTGAACAACCATGTTCCCGATTGGCGCGAGTCTATCGATCCTATCGAAGCGGTGCGTCCAGCCTGGCTGACGCCAACGGTTAACGGTATCGCGGCTGAGCTGATGGTGCGTATTAACAACGCCGGTGCCGCAAACGCCATGAACCTGTGCTGTACGGCGCTGCTGGCGTCACGTCAACGCTCGCTGACCCGTGAACAGCTTACGGAGCAGCTGGATTGCTATCTTGACCTGATGCGCAACGTTCCCTACTCGGTGGATTCAACGACGCCTGCCAGCACGGCGAGCGAGCTGATCGACCATGCGCTGCAGATGAACAAGTTTGAAGTCGAGAAAGATACGATTGGCGACATCATCATTCTCCCGCGCGAGCAGGCGGTGCTGATGACCTACTATCGTAACAATATCGCGCATATGCTGATGCTGCCGTCGCTGATGGCGGCGATCATTACCCAGCATCGCCGTATTTCTCGTCAGGAGCTGCTGCGTCACGTGGAGACGCTCTATCCGATGCTGAAAGCAGAGCTGTTCCTGCGCTGGAGCAAGGATGAGCTGGCGATTGAGCTGGATAAAATGACCGAGGAGCTGCGTCGTCAGGGGCTGATTACCGTTGTTAACGACGAGCTACATATCAATCCGTCACGCTCCCGTACGCTGCAACTGCTGGCGGCGGGTGCGCGTGAAACGCTGCAGCGCTACGCTATCACCTTCTGGCTGCTGAGCGCGAACCCATCCATTAACCGCGGTACGCTGGAGAAAGAGAGCCGGACGCTGGCACAGCGCCTTTCCGTTCTGCACGGCATCAACGCCCCGGAATTCTTCGACAAAGCGGTCTTCAGTTCACTGGTACTGACGCTGCGTGATGAAGGGTTCATTAGCGACACGGGCGATGCCGAGCCGGAAGAGACGCTGAAGGTGTATCAGATGCTGGCAGAGCTGATTACCTCCGACGTGCGTTTGACGATTGAGAGTGCGACGCAGGGCGAGTGATGTGAAAAAGCCGGGTGGCGGCTTCGCCTTACCCGGCTCACAATCTGACGCTTCATATCATGCATGCCCGGTAAGCTTCAGCGTCACCGGGCTTTTTTTCAGCCAAAATAGCTCATCGCCAGCCCCAGGAACAGCACCAGGCCCACGTAGTTATTATTCATAAACGCTTTAAAACAGGCATCACGCTCACGCTTTGCGATCAGCTTTTGCTGATATGCAAACAGCAGCCCCGCCACCAGCACTGACCAGTAAAACTCCCAGTTGAGCCCGTTCAGGCGACCAATCGCCACCATCAGCGCCAGCACCGCAACCTGCAGGATACCGATAATCAGCTTATCGTGACGACCAAACAGAATGGCGGTCGATTTAATGCCAATTTTCAGATCGTCATCGCGGTCGACCATCGCATATTGCGTGTCATAAGCCACGGCCCAGAGAATGTTCGCCAGGAACATCAGCCAGCAGCTCAGCGGTACCGACTCGCTGACCGCCGCAAACGCCATTGGGATCGACCAGCCAAACGCCGCGCCGAGCACCACCTGCGGCAGATGGGTATAGCGTTTCATAAACGGATAGACCCATGCCAGCGCGAGGGCCGCAACGGAAAGCAGGATGGTCATGGTGTTGAGGGTTAACACCAGCAGGAAGGAGAGCAGCACCAGCACGATGAACAGCACACGGGCCTCTTTCTCTGTGACCTGCCCGCTGGGTAACGGACGATTGGCTGTCCGTTTCACATGTCCGTCGAATTTACGATCGGCGTAGTCATTGACCACACAGCCCGCCGCACGCATCAGCCAGACACCGGCCACAAACACGCCCAGGATCCACAGCGGTGGAACGCCCGGCGTCGCCACCCATAGCGCCCATAATGTCGGCCACAACAGCAGTAGCGCGCCGATGGGTTTATCGGTACGCATTAAGCGGTGATAGGCCAGCAGCTTGTTCTGCGTCAGGCTCCACTCCATTTTTTTCTTCCTCTCAGTACAACGGCGATGCCGGTAAAAAAAGCTCCGTCAGTATTAACGGTTTACCGCTCAGGCGAAGACGGGAACGACGTCCCCACAGTTCGGCATCGCGTCCAATTTCAATAAAATCACGGGTAAGTTCAGACGAGGTGAAAAGGTACCGCCCGAGCGGGGTATTTCCCAGCCGTTGCAGTGCCAGCTCTGGCCCGGAAAGGGTGGATTCAGGCACCACGGTTCGTCCGGCGAGCCACGGCTCACCATCCGCGCAGAGCAGAATTTCACGCAACCAGTAGCGTTCTTCTTTTGGTAACAGCGGCAGCTCACTGGCAATGTCAGCGGAGGTGACAAACCCTTCCTGAATCATCGTCACCGTAACCGTCTTGCCCTGTTGCTCAAAACGTTTAGTCATGGAATCTTCCAGCAGCAACCAGTCAAGCTGCTGCGGGTCAAGCGCAGGTATTTGGTCGAAATAGCGCAGCGAACGCAGTTGCGTTAGCGCAGGGTGTGACATGCCGGACTCTCCGATACATAACGTAATGGCATTGTATCGCAGAAAAGCGCATTGAGGGCGGTCAAACGTTATTTAGCGATCACTATCGCAACAATGGTGCAACAGCGCGAGCGGCACGAAAAAAAGTGCGCCCACTCAGGCGCACTAAACTACTAACAAATCAGCACTGTGGGGAAACGGTTACCCCTTGCCTTTTACACTGCTGATAAAGGTGGAACGGGCAGTGGTTGAACCTAAACGTTCGGCTTCATCAAGCAGTTTCAGCGCTTTATCGACATCGCCGCGCTTCACCGCCTGCTTAATGGCGTTGTTGAAGTATTCTTCGGTGTCGTTCAGTACCGGCTCAGCTTTCTTCGCCGGAGCTGGGGCTGCGGTCGCGGCTGCCGTAGCCGCTGGCGCGGTATAAACAGGTGCAGCGGTATTCCCCACAGTCACCGGACCTGGACCAGACGAGCCAAACAGTGGGCCAACGAGTACGCTGGAAGCGCTGTTGGTAGAAACTTTCAGTTTGACCAGGCCATCAGTGGTATGGCGGGCAAGCGGATCCGGAATATCCGGGACAGAGTTACCGGTGCCTTTGGCATAAGCTTTCGCCGGGTCAACCAGCTTTGTTGTCTGCTGCAAATCTTTCTCTGTTGTGAATACCAGCACGTAAATCTTTTGCTGACCCAGAGCAGGCGTCAGGCGCATAACGCCTTCCAGGCGGTCCGCACTCATCACGCCCGGTTCCTGATAGCTAAAATAGTCGCTCGGGAAGAACGCCGATGGCGTCATGTTTTGATCGAGGATCAGGACGTTTGGCGCAAACACGCTGGTCTGTTTGTTCACTTCGCTGGTCAGCGTCAGGGTCAATTCACCAATGTTCGCCGGTACGCTATAAGCCGCAACGGGGCCAGAAATCCCCGGCACATTCAGCTGTTGGCCACCCATAGAGAGCTGAGTCGACTGCGTTTTGGATTGATCAACCGGCGTCCATGTCAGTTGCTGGAGTGCCGCTGCCGGGATAGCGGGCGCAGCACTGGTATTTTGTGGCACGAAATTCACGTCTGCAAAGGAGACGGCCGGAACACAGGCTAACAGCCCCGCAGAGAGGCACAGCGCGACGAGACTTTTCTTCATTTTCATTGTTATTACCTCTGATAGCGTGAGCACTGCGGTGGCCAGGCAATAGCGCGCAGCACCCTAAGGAGAGAGGGGCTTGCGCCCCTCTTTTCAGGTCATTACGTCAGGTCTAACGAATTACCACCAGATTTCCATCTGGGCGCCGAAGGTCCACTCATCGTTGTCGCCACGGCTGAAGGTTTTCGCAGAGGTGTCACTGTAAGCCACACCGGAGGTGTAGCCAGTGTCGCTGTTGTTTGCGTAACCCCATTTCTCATCCCACTTCGCGTAGGTTGCGAAGACACGGATAGCCGGACGGGACCAGATGCTGTCGCCTGCCTGCCATTGCTGTGCCAGGGTGATTTTGTACTGGCTGTTCTTCTCGTCAGTTCTCTGAGATTTGACGTTGTCGTAGCCCACTTCAAGCAGGGTGCTCATGATTGGCGTCCATTTGAACATCGGACGAACACCCACAGTCCACCACTCGGTACCGTTGTTGTTGTCACGATCGATGTTCTGGTACATACCGACGTACATCAGGTCCCAACGGTCTGCCAGGGTGATTGCACCGTGGTCCAGCACACGCCACATGGAGCCATCGTTATCAACGCTACCGCCCTGTGGAATACCTTTGCCGTTAGAGGTCATGGAATCCGTACCGTACTGCAGTACGAACTTGTTGAAGCCCTTCATCATGCTCTGGGTGTGTTCAGCAGTGAACAACCAGCCATCTTTAGAAGCGCCAGGCTGCAGGTAGTAGTCGTCAGGAATGTTGGTGTGACCATAGTCAACGCCCAGCTCCAGCGTACCGCCCGGGTTAGTTTCCAGACCGGCTAAACGCACGTCGAAGACGTCGTTAGGTACAATGTTGTCATAAACACGATCGCCGTTTTCATCACGATCGGCGAAGGTTGCAGAACCACCTGATTCAGAAGAGCGGGTAGCTGCCAGAGAGAGTTTACCAAAACCCAGATCGATGTTTTCAATACCGGCACCAGGACCTGAGATGTCCCAGTAGTAGAAGTCGATCATGTGAACGTCATGACGCTGATAGAAGCGCTTACCGGCCCAGATGGTGGAGCCTGGCAGCCACTCAATCAGGTTTTTACCCTGCACGTTAGCTTCACGGAAGGCCGGGCTGGTGGATTCCCAGTCGTTCTGCTGAGAAACGGAATACGCTACGTTAGTGTCGAAATAGAAGCTCTTGTCGCCCTCTTTCCACACTTCCTGGCCCAGTTTCAATTCAGCATAGGTTTCACATTCGTTACCGAGACGATATTTAGTACCGCCAGTACCCGTCGTTGCAAAACATTGTTGTTCACCGCCACTCCCGGTCCAGCCAATGCCGGAACGAGCATAACCTTTAAAGTCTACAGCGCCTGCCTGGGCAGACATAATGCCTGCCGCAATGGCGAGTGCCAGAGGGACTTTGCGCAGAGTAATCATCATTCTATCTCCTGAGATCATTGCTTTTCTTTGAACACTTGACCTGTCGGTTTCGTGTCTTCTTTTGGGATTGCTTAAACGCCTGGCTCTTTGTGCAGCCGACGACATGCAGTGCCATCCTCGCGGAACAGATGGCAACGCTCTGGCGGCAAACCGATAGCGAATGTGGCACCCTCTTCTACCAACACCACGTCATTCTGGCGGTAGACCAGGTTCTGACGGATGGCGGGGATCTGGATATGAATCTGTGTTTCGTGACCAAGTTGTTCGACGACCTGAACTTCACCTTCCAGCGTCACATCGGCGATGTGGCTCGGCAGTAAATGCTCAGGACGAATACCGAGGGACATGTTGGCCCCCACCTGTACGTTGGCGCTGTCGACCGGCAGCCAGACTTGCTGACGGTTTGGCAACTCCACCTGTACCTGTTCAATGGCTGTCGCAGTGACTTTGACGGGCAGGAAGTTCATCTTTGGCGAGCCAATAAAGCCCGCAACAAAGCGGTCTGCCGGATAGTGATAAAGCTCCAGCGGTTTACCCACCTGTGCCACGCGGCCTGCGTCCAGCACCACAATTTTGTCGGCCAGCGTCATCGCTTCGACCTGATCGTGGGTGACGTAAATCATCGTGCGGCCAAGGCGTTTATGCAGACGGGAGATTTCGATACGCATCTGGACGCGCAGCGCGGCATCCAGGTTAGAAAGCGGTTCATCCAGCAGGAAGACGCGTGGTTCGGCCACCAGCGTACGGCCAATCGCGACGCGCTGACGCTGACCACCGGAAAGCGCCTTCGGTTTACGCTCCAGCAGGTGTGCCAGCTGTAACACTTCTGCCACCTGCGTGACGCGCTGGTTAATCACCTCTTTTTTCGCCCCCGCCAGCTTCAGGCCAAAGGACATGTTCTCGGCGACGGAGAGATGGGGATAAAGTGCATAAGACTGGAACACCATGCCAACGCCACGTTCGGCAGGCGGAATGTCGTTCATTCGGGTATCACCAATCAGCAAATCACCGCTGGTGATGGTTTCAAGACCGGCAATCATACGCAGCAGAGTTGATTTACCGCAGCCAGATGGGCCAACAAACACCACGAATTCACCTTCGTGGATGTCGAGATTGATGTCTTTTGACACCACTACGTCGCCCCAGGCTTTCGTTACATTACGCAGCTGTACGCTCGCCATGCCCTTCTCCCTTCGTTACAACCTGTCACCGACAGAAACATTCAAGATAAGTTCACTATGGGGTATCCATTACTTTCGCGAATCCTCCACCCCCCGGCTTTTTTATGGGGGAGGAGGCGGGAGGATGAGAGAGCAGGCTCTGCGACCGCAGCTGGCGGGCTGAGGCAAAATTCGTGAAGCCACCTGCAAAATTCAGCGTGTTTTTATGTGCGCCAGCACTCATAACTTAAATTTATGCAACACAGATCACACAAACCGGGGGTGGGGCGTAGGGGTTGGGAGGATGGAAAGAGGATGTCAAATAAGGAGACTGAGTGACGTTGAACCACCTTATGTATCCACGAGCACATCACCAAAAAAGGATGGCAGATATGAAGATCAAGACTGGCGCACGCGTTTTCGCATTGTCCGCCCTTGCAGCAATGATGATTTCCGCACCGGCTCTCGCCAAAATTGAAGAAGGTAAGCTGGTTATCTGGATTAACGGCGACAAAGGCTATAACGGCCTGGCCGAAGTGGGTAAAAAATTCGAAAAAGACACCGGTATCAAAGTCACCGTAGAACACCCGGACAAGCTGGAAGAGAAATTCCCGCAGGTTGCGGCAACCGGTGACGGCCCGGACATCATCTTCTGGGCGCATGACCGTTTCGGGGGTTATGCACAATCCGGCCTGCTGGCGGAAGTCACGCCTGATAAAGCCTTCCAGGACAAACTGTTCCCGTTCACCTGGGACGCCGTTCGCTATAACGGCAAGCTGATCGCTTATCCCATTGCAGTGGAAGCCCTGTCTCTGATTTATAACAAAGACCTGGTGCCTAACCCGCCGAAAACCTGGGAAGAGATCCCGAAACTGGATAAAGAGCTGAAAGCGAAAGGTAAGAGCGCGCTGATGTTCAACCTGCAGGAGCCGTACTTCACCTGGCCGCTGATTGCTGCCGATGGCGGTTACGCGTTCAAGTTTGAAAACGGCAAATATGACGTCAAAGACGTGGGCGTGGACAACGCGGGTGCGAAAGCGGGTCTGACCTTCCTGGTCGATCTGATCAAGAACAAACACATGAACGCGGATACCGATTACTCCATCGCGGAAGCGGCGTTCAACAAAGGCGAAACCGCGATGACCATCAACGGTCCGTGGGCCTGGACCAACATCGACAAGAGCAAAATCAACTATGGCGTGACGCTGCTGCCAACCTTCAACGGCAAGCCGTCTAAACCGTTTGTTGGCGTGCTGAGCGCAGGTATCAACGCCGCCAGCCCGAACAAAGAGCTGGCGAAAGAGTTCCTCGAAAACTACCTGCTGACCGATCAGGGTCTGGATGAAGTGAACAAGGACAAACCGCTGGGTGCCGTTGCGCTGAAATCCTTCCAGGATCAGCTGGCAAAAGACCCACGTATCGCGGCAACCATGGATAACGCCCAGAAAGGCGAAATCATGCCGAACATCCCACAGATGGCCGCGTTCTGGTATGCCACCCGTACTGCGGTAATTAACGCCGCAAGCGGTCGTCAGACTGTCGATGCCGCGCTGAAAGATGCGCAGGGTCGTATTACTAAGTAATGCCGTAGTCCCCTCTCCCTCTGGGAGAGGGTTAGGGTGAGGGTTGTCGCTATCCGCACGCCCTCACCCCGGCCCTCTCCCCCAGGAGAGGGAGAAAAGATCAAACGTTGTAGAGGAAGAACCCCATGGATGTCATTAAAAAGAAACATTGGTGGCAAAGCGACGTGCTGAAGTGGTCAGCGATCGGTCTGCTCTGTCTGCTGGTGGGTTACCTTGTTGTTTTAATGTACGTACAAGGGGAATATCTGTTCGCCATCATGACGCTGATTTTAAGCTCTGCTGGCCTGTATATTTTCGCCAACCGTAAGGCGTATGCCTGGCGTTATGTCTATCCGGGCGTGGCCGGGATGGGGCTGTTTGTCCTGTTCCCGCTGATCTGTACTATCGCTATCGCATTCACTAACTACAGCAGCACCAACCAGCTCGCACAAGAGCGCGCCACTCAGGTACTTCTGGACCGTTCTTATCAGGCAGGCAAGACCTTCAACTTTGGTTTGTATCCTGCGGGTGACGAATGGAAATTAGCACTGACTGACGGCGAGAGCGGCAAAACCTATATTTCCGACGCTTTCAAATTTGGTGGCGAGCAGAAGCTGGCCTTAAAAGAGGCCCCTGCCCTGCCGGAAGGCGAACGCGCTAACCTGCGTATCATTACCCAGAACCGTCAGGCGCTGACTCAGCTCACCGCCGTGCTGCCAGATGAAAGCAAAGTGACCATGAGCTCGCTGCGCCAGTTTTCCGGCACGCAGCCACTCTATACCCTGGCGGATGACGGCACGCTGACGAATAACCAGAGCGGCGTGAAGTACCGTCCGAACAACGATATTGGTTTCTATCAGTCTGTAAACGCCGACGGCAGCTGGGGCGATGACAAACTCAGCCCGGGCTATACCGTGACTATCGGCTGGGACAACTTTACCCGCGTGTTTACCGACGAAGGGATCCAGAAGCCGTTCTTTGCTATCTTCGTCTGGACGGTGGTCTTCTCCGTATTGACGGTACTCCTGACCGTTGCCGTGGGTATGGTGCTGGCCTGCCTCGTGCAGTGGGAAGCCCTGAAAGGCAAAGCGATCTACCGCGTGCTGCTGATCCTGCCGTATGCCGTACCGTCGTTTATCTCAATTCTGATTTTCAAAGGGCTGTTTAACCAGAGCTTCGGTGAAATCAACATGATGCTGAGCGCGCTGTTCGGCATCAAACCGGCCTGGTTCAGCGACCCGACCACCGCCCGTTCGATGATTATCATCGTCAACACCTGGCTGGGTTATCCGTACATGATGATCCTGTGCATGGGCCTGCTGAAGGCTATCCCGGACGACCTGTATGAAGCCTCGGCAATGGATGGCGCGGGTCCGTTCCAGAACTTCTTTAAGATTACGCTGCCGCTGCTCATCAAGCCGCTGACTCCGCTGATGATTGCCAGCTTTGCCTTCAACTTTAACAACTTCGTGCTGATTCAGCTGTTGACCAACGGTGGCCCGGATCGTCTCGGTACCACCACGCCAGCTGGCTATACCGACCTGCTCGTGAGCTACACCTATCGCATCGCCTTTGAAGGCGGCGGCGGTCAGGACTTTGGTCTGGCGGCAGCGATTGCCACCCTGATCTTCCTGCTGGTTGGCGCGCTGGCGATAGTGAACCTGAAAGCCACACGTATGAAATTTGACTAAGGAGGGCATCGATCATGGCTATGGTACAACCCAAATCTCAGAAACTGCGCCTCCTGGCGACGCATTTAGGGCTGCTGATTTTTATTGCGGCGATCATGTTCCCGCTGCTGATGGTCATCGCCATCTCCCTGCGTTCGGGTAACTTCGCTACCGGCAGCCTGATCCCGGACGAAATCTCCTGGGAGCACTGGAAGCTTGCGCTGGGCTTCAGCGTGGAGCATGCCGATGGCCGCGTTACGCCGCCGCCGTTCCCGGTACTGCTGTGGCTGTGGAACTCGGTGAAAGTGGCCACCATCACCGCGATCGGCATCGTGACGCTCTCCACCACCTGTGCGTACGCCTTCGCCCGTATGAAGTTCCCGGGCAAGGCCTCACTGCTGAAAGGGATGCTGATTTTCCAGATGTTCCCGGCGGTACTGTCTCTGGTCGCGTTGTATGCCTTGTTTGACCGCCTGGGCCAGTATGTGCCGTTTATCGGCCTGAACACCCACGGCGGCGTGATCTTCGCCTATCTTGGCGGTATCGCCCTGCATGTGTGGACCATCAAAGGTTATTTCGAAACCATCGACGGCTCGCTGGAAGAAGCGGCGGCGCTGGATGGCGCGACACCATGGCAGGCGTTCCGTCTGGTTCTGCTGCCGCTGTCGGTGCCTATCCTGGCGGTGGTGTTTATCCTGTCGTTTATCGCCGCCATCACCGAAGTGCCGGTCGCGTCTCTGTTACTGCGTGATGTGAATAGTTACACCCTGGCCGTGGGTATGCAGCAATACCTCAACCCGCAAAACTACCTGTGGGGCGACTTTGCCGCGGCGGCCGTACTCTCTGCCATCCCGATTACCGTGGTGTTCCTGCTGGCGCAGCGCTGGCTGGTCAACGGCCTGACGGCGGGCGGTGTGAAAGGTTAAGTTTCATCTGTTATGCCACTGCAACCCTCAACTTTAGACGTATTGTATTAACCCAACTTGTGACTGTTGTTAGGCGCTCTTCGGAGCGCCATTTTTTTATTCGCGCTTCAGCCGCTTCGAATTACACAACCAGAGGGTGATCACCAGCAGCAGGATCGCCGCCGAGTAGATCAGTACATCAAGGGGAGATTTATGATCGACGATGATCAGCCGCACTATCGCGGTGATCCCAATGTAGACAAAATAGCGCAGCGGGAAGTGAAAGCCTGACTGGAAATACTTCACAATCAGGGCGATAAATTCAAAGTAGAGAAAGTAGACCACCAGGCCTTCCACCAGCGCATATTTGCTGGTTTGCTCGGGGGCGAACAGTACATCCGCCAGATGCACCGTCTCTTTACCCAAAAAGACGACCAGGATCAGGCCAAGGCTCAGCAGACCGAGGTTGAGCACGGTCTGGAGGATAGTTGAGATGAACTCAACGCGCGGGCGAGTCAGGGATGTCATACAGCACCTCATTCTCCAGGGCGAGGTTCCTGTATAACGCAAAAATGTGACGTGGATCTATATTTTTTAATTATGTTTTATGTACGGAGGTAACGAATGGAGCGCAGACCTACCGGGGTTCGCAACGTAACCTGTGGTGAAAATGTCACCCTGTATGAGCCCTGCAATCTCTATGACTGCGTGCTTGGCAACGGTGTGTTTATCGGCCCGTTTGTTGAAATTCAGGGCAATACGCGCATTGGCGACGAGAGCAAAATTCAGTCGCACACCTTCATTTGCGAGTACGTCACCCTGGGCGAACGCTGTTTCATTGGCCATGGGGTGATGTTTGCCAACGATATGTTTCGCGACGGCAAACCCAATGCTGACCGGAACAGCTGGGGACGCATTACTGTGGGAAATGATGTGTCGATAGGCAGCGGGGCGACCATCCTGGCGGTCTCCATCTGCGACGGGGTGGTGATTGGTGCGGGGAGCGTGGTGACCAAATCCATCACCGAGAAAGGCGTTTATGCGGGAAACCCGGCGAGGCTGCTGCGCCGCTTGTGAGTTGCCCGGTGGCGCAAGCGCTTACCGGGCCTACAACAGAAAAGGATGAGGGCTATCAGCGGAAGTTAATGTTCTTATCGCTGGTCATGTCATACAGCTGGAACTTACGACCCAGCTGCTGGCCCCCGTCGCGCGTCAGCGGCGTCCAGCCAATGGCCGCACGGCTGCGGGTTGGACCGGATGAGAACAGATCCAGCGGAATCGACACATACACCCCTTTGGTGAAGTCCCCTTCCCCGTATTCGTCCGGCGAGACGTTGGTGATGGTGGCGTAACCACCCACCACCACTCCGCTGTCGAAGTGTTTGGAGATATCCAGCGTGCCGCCCTTATCGCCCGCCAGGTACTGACCCACGCTGGCTTTCACCAGCACGTCCTGGGCGAACGACGGCGTCCAGTAGGCCGTCAGGTGACCGGTTTTCACGCTATAGTCGGTGAACTTCATCATGTCCTGCGCGCTACGCCAGTCACGCTGTTTAACGTAGTTGGCATCAATACCAAACGCCCAGTTGCTGTCCACCGGACGATAAAGCACTTCCGCCCCCGCGCCGCCATACATGGTTTCCAGATAACCGCCGTAGACCTGGCCGTAGAAGCCATTGCCGAAGTACTGGAAGTAGTTGGCTTGCAGGTTGTTTACGTAGGCATCGTTCTGCACGTACTCACGCACGCGGGTACGCACGCGCGGCAGCTTCGAGTCGTTCGGCGGGTTAGTGTAGTTGAACTTGTCGTAGTTGTTGGCAATGTTGCCAAACAGGCTGCCGGTGGTCAGCAGGTGGTCGGTCACCCACAGATCCGCCGTTGCCATCACGCCCAACTGGTACATGTAGAAGTTTTCCGGCCCGCCGACAGACTGGTTTAGCACCGGGTCGATGTGGAAATCGAAGCGCGATTTATCGATATACCAGCCCTGCTCGGTCGTCTCCGGCACGATTGGCTCAACGCGTTTTTGTACCAGTTCGGTTTCATGCCCCAGCGGCTCGCCCTCCAGATGGCGCTTCAGACTGGCCACGTCCGTTTCCGTCGTCACCTGCGGCAGGTTCAGGCGGTTCTCCGTTACGCGGATCGTGCGGATCCCCTCAGGCAGATCGTTCATGATGATCCGGTTAGCACGTTCGATCCCTTCCCGCGAGTCGCGGTATTTCACCTGCTCACCGGTCACGTACAGCGTATCGCCTTTCACCTGGATTTTCGGATCCGCCAGACCGGCGTTGTACTTCAGCAGCGTCAGCTGGTTGGCCACCACGGAGTGCTGCAGAATGGCATCCTGCGGCTCCGGCTGGTACGCAGGCCGTGCGTTGTCGTTGTAGTGCGGCCGCATGTCGTTAAAGTTGGTGCGCAGCGTAAAGCCAAACATCACGGTGTTGCCGCGCTCGTAGCTGAGGTTAACGTCGGCCCAATCGGTGACGCGGTAAATGGCGCCGACGTTAAACTTGCTCTTTTGCTCAATCTTTCCGGCGAACTCTTGCGAGTAGTCGTTACCTTCGTACTCCAGCTTCAGGCGCAGCGGCTGCCACGGCGTCTGATACTCCACGCCGCCAAACAGGGCAGCCGGACCGTGGAACATCTGATCACCGTTAATGGAACCCGCTTTCTGATAGCTGTTGTCGCGATAGCAGAATTTGTCGCTGTAGGTGCAGAACGGGTTTTTCACGTTGCCGCTGGTGCCGAGATAGCCCCAGCCAAGCCCCAGCGAGAAGTCAAACGGCCCCCAGGCCTTACTGGCAACGATGTACTCCGCGTCGAACAGGCCGGTACCGCCGATATCTTTGGCCCCCACGGAAACCTGCGGCATCCAGTAGCTCTCTTCCCACAGGCGCAGTTTGAGATCGAAGGCTTTATCTTTGTAGGTCTGATCGCCGGAGAACGCGTCCACGCTGCTGTACTGTTTCGTACGTACGTCGGTGTAGCGCAGCGTGGTTTCGAGCCATGGGAACAGCTGTACGGATGCAGAATAGTAGCGGTACTGGTCGTTATCACGATAGTTAAGGCTAATTTCCCCTTCTCGCGCCATACGCGCGGTAGGGGTTTGCAGTAAACCGACGCCACCGAAGTCTGACTGAGACGGGCCAATGGGTGCCGGATATGTTTCTGCATGACAGGCGGCACTCACACACAGTGCCAGCATGCTGTAGAGATAGGTCTTTTTCATTATTCCGGTATCCGCTGTGTCAGGGAATGAAGGATATCGGCATTCAGCCCGTCATATGCCTTCGTCTCGAAATGGTCGGCAAAACCGACAAAAATGATGCTGCCCGGCATGGGTTCGACATGCCGCTTGTTCCAGTAGGCAACCGGCGCCTTTTGCGTGTTCCCGTCAGGATAAATCACCCAGGCATAGCTGTTATCCGCACCACTCAGCAGGCTCTGCTCGTCGAGATAGCTCGCCACGTCGCGGCCAGGAGTAAACGGTTTTTTACCCGGGCTGCTGATAAGCCCCATCACCGTGATGGTGGAAGGCTGCGCCGGGAGCCAGAGCGTGTAATCGCCCTCCAGAGCCGGATTACCTTTTTCCGTCACGCGGACTTTATCCGGATCGAGATCGATGTTTTGTCTTCCGGTAACCTTCAGCGCCAGAAGCTGCTGACGAAGGCTGTTAATGGCTGCCGCATCGTCGCCGTCTTCCTGCTCTGCTAACCCCGTTAATCTGGCGAGCAGCGCCTTGTGCTTTTGTTCCGCCGCCACCGTTGCCTGCCGCTCGGCGATCACCGCACCTGTCCACCAGCTGTCTGCCAGCTTTGGCTGGCCGACGAGATCGATCAGGTGGCCGGCGTTCGTCAACGTTTTGGGCTGCGTGCTGTCCGGCGTGTACACCTTCACCATCCCGGCAGACCAGGCGAGCGGTGTGGCAAAGCTTGCGATCAGCGCAACGCGAATAAGTGTTTTCATGATTTCGCGGCCTTGATCAGCGTGGTTTTAACCGGGAAGAATCCGGCACCCAAATATTGCAGGGACTGACGGATCTGCCCTTCATCATCCACCCAGAAACGGTTATGCCAGGTTGCCCGATCGGTCGTGACCTCTTCATCCAGTACGCGAACCCGGGTTTCGTCGCTGCCTACCCTGACGCTGTCCGTACCGTCCCAGCGGAAGGTAGAGCGGGCGGTGGCGTAACGCACCTGCTTGTGTTCCGTCCAGCCCATTGTCCGCGTCCAGCTTGCCCCGTCGGTGATCTGGTTCGGTTTGCTGAGCGGATCGGCCGCAAGGTTGTTGACCTCAAGAAGGTTATCGCCACCGAGCAGGGTTTTCACAATACGGCTATGTTGCGTCACGATGGTGGCCTGATCCTGCGTCACCCATTTCTGCTGCCCGTTTTCATCGAAAGCGAGCACCACAAACAGTTGCGGACCATCGTTGAGCTGCATGTACTGGCTGGCATACGGCATGTTCTGAAGTTCATCATCGGTCAAATGCACACCCGGCGTACCGAATATGCTGTCCCACAGTGAGTTGCCCAGCCCTTTGGTGGTGGCCGAGCACGCCTGCAACAGCAGGCAAATCAGGATGATTGCAGGTCGCTTCACGACTCTTCTCCGAAGGGGCGAAATAACCACACCGAAGTGTGGTTATGATTAAAACACCCGGAATTACTGGGTGCTGGTCGTCGTAGTGGTCGTGGTTCCGGTATTGGAGCCATCACCGCCACCGGTTGCCGCCAGCGCGACACCCACGGCTGAACTTACGGTGCTGGTGCTGGCCGCGGTAGAACTCCCCGCAGACGCAGACGTCGCTGCCGACCCTGCTGCTTCCCCGACCTGGACCGGAGCTGCATAGACAGATGTCGCCGCAAGTGCAGATATGGCAAAAATGCCATACAGTACTTTCTTCATAACAATTTCCCTTCAATGAATGAATGGAGATTTGCCCGAAAAGAAATTCAGGCGGATTCGAGTATACACAACTAAAGCAGAGGGATTGCCGTACGGATAAATAGAGGAAGGGTTTTCGGACTATTGGATAAATGTGAAGTATAAGAATAATTAACTAATAAATTATTTATTTAAAATCAAATAGATATAATTACATAAGGCGAAAGTAACTCTCCGTATAATCCTAAAATAAACCGCACTCATTAACGGGTTAAAAGGTATTTTCGGATAAAACTCATAACGGGAATTTGAGTTAAATAACAGACATCAGGAATTGTCTGATAAAAAAATGCCGGCATATCGCCGGCACGTTTTTATGACGATTTAATTACGCGCGCCATGCTTTATAACGGTTAATCAAACCATTTGTCGAGCTGTCGTGGCTGCTGATCGCTTTGTCATCACCCAGTTCAGGCAGAATACGGTTCGCCAGCTGTTTACCCAGCTCAACGCCCCACTGATCGAAGGTGAAGATGTTCAGGATTGCGCCCTGCGTGAAGATCTTATGCTCATACAGAGCAATCAGCGCACCCAGGCTGAACGGCGTGATTTCACGCAGCAGGATGGAGTTGGTTGGACGGTTGCCTTCGAACACTTTGAACGGCACAACGTGTTCCAGGGTGGCCGGATCTTTACCCTGGTCACGATATTCCTGCTCTACCACCTCGCGGGATTTACCAAACGCCAGCGCTTCGGTCTGAGCAAAGAAGTTAGACAGCAGTTTAGGATGGTGATCAGACAGTGGATTATGGGTGATAGCCGGGGCGATGAAATCGCACGGTACCATTTTGGTCCCCTGGTGAATCAGCTGGTAGAACGCGTGCTGACCGTTGGTGCCTGGCTCACCCCAGATGATTGGACCAGTCTGGTAATCCACCGCGTTGCCGTTACGGTCAACGTATTTACCGTTGGATTCCATATTGCCCTGCTGGAAGTAGGCCGCGAAGCGGTGCATGTACTGGTCGTACGGCAGGATCGCTTCGGTCTCTGCGCCGAAGAAGTTGTTGTACCAGATACCGATCAGCGCCAGCAGCACCGGCAGGTTTTTCTCAGGTGCGGTGGTGGAGAAGTGTTTGTCCATCGCGTGCGCGCCGGAGAGCAGCTCAACAAAGTTGTCGAAGCCCACGGAGAGAATGATGGACAGGCCAATCGCAGACCACAGAGAGTAGCGGCCACCAACCCAGTCCCAGAACTCGAACATGTTCGCGGTGTCGATACCGAACTCGCCAACCGCTTTACCGTTGGTGGACAGCGCTGCGAAGTGTTTCGCCACGTGTTTGTTGTCACCTGCGGTTTTCAGGAACCAGTCGCGCGCGCTGTGGGCGTTGGTCATGGTTTCCTGGGTGGTGAAGGTTTTAGAAGCCACCAGGAACAGTGTAGTTTCCGGGTTCACGTTCTTCAGCACTTCGGCGATGTGGGTACCATCGACGTTGGAGACAAAGTGCATGTTGAGATGATTTTTGTATGGACGCAGCGCTTCGGTCACCATGAACGGGCCGAGGTCAGAACCGCCGATACCGATGTTCACCACGTCGGTGATGGCTTTGCCGGTGTAGCCTTTCCAGCTTCCGGAGATGATTGCTTCAGAGAAGGCTTTCATCTTTTCCAGCACCGCGTTCACTTCCGGCATCACATCTTTGCCGTCAACGATGATTGGCGTATTGCTACGGTTACGCAGAGCCACGTGCAGCACGGCACGGTCTTCGGTACGGTTGATCTTCTCACCGGAGAACATGGATTTGATGGCGTCTGCCAGTTCCGTCTCTTTCGCCAGATCCTGCAGTTTCGCCAGCGTCTCTTCGGTGATGCGGTTTTTGGAGAAATCCACCAGCATCAGATCATCGAAGGTCGCGGAGAATTTGTTGAAACGATCGGCATCTTTCGCGAACAGCTCCGCGATGGTGACGTCTTTCATTTCATCAAAATGTTTTTGTAGTGCCTGCCAGGCAGCGGTCTGCGTTGGGTTGATGTTTTTCATTAGCAATACTCTTCTGATTTGAGAATTGTGACTGCGGTCGATTGTAGCGCCTGCAAATAAAAATTGTGATGGTTTTTATGCCATTGCCCTGGCCTGCATCAAACGCAGGTGAAAAGACCCGAAAAGTATAGCTGCTGACGCGCCCACCCGTGGCGGCGAAATGTCGGTCAAAACCGGGGAAAACGAAGCATAAAATATGGCCCTGTTATAAGTCCTGTTTCTCAGGGGTACCCCCCCATGAAAAATCCGCATAATCCCGGCATTGACAGGACCTCCCCCACATTTTATTTATAGGGCCGTATTTTGCGCCTGCACCTGTTTTCGTTTCATTCTTGTGCCATGGTCGCTTTATTCATTCCCTGACACGAGGTTGTTATGACGAGTTTTGTGGTCGCCAAGTTTGGCGGCACCAGTGTGGCAGATTACGATGCCATGAACCGCAGCGCCGATGTGGTGCTGGCCGATCCGAATACCCGCCTGGTAGTGCTTTCTGCCTCTGCTGGCGTGACGAACCTGCTGGTTTCTCTGTCTGAAGGGCTGGAGGCCACAGAGCGCTTCGTTAAGCTGGACGCACTGCGCAAAATTCAGTTCGATATCCTTGAACGTCTGCAGAACCCGAACGTGATCCGCGAGGAAGTAGAGCGCCTGCTGGAAAATATCACCACGCTGGCAGAAGCCGCTTCTCTGGCCACCTCCACCGCCCTGACCGATGAACTGGTCAGCCACGGTGAGCTCATGTCCACCCTGCTGTTTGTTGAAATCATGCGTGAACGTCATGTTCAGGCACAGTGGTTCGACGTGCGTAAAATCATGCGCACCAGCGATCGCTTTGGCCGCGCCGAGCCGGACGTGGAAGCGCTGGCCGAGCTGACCAATCAGCAGCTGGCCCCGCGCCTGGATGAGGGTATCGTGATCACCCAGGGCTTTATCGGCAGCGAAGCCAAAGGCCGCACCACCACGCTTGGCCGTGGCGGCAGTGACTACACCGCGGCGCTGCTGGGCGAAGCGCTGCACGCGACCCGCGTCGATATCTGGACTGACGTCCCGGGGATCTACACCACCGATCCACGCGTCGTCTCTGCGGCAAAACGTATTGATGTGATTGCGTTTGAAGAAGCGGCGGAAATGGCGACCTTCGGTGCGAAAGTGCTGCACCCGGCAACGCTGCTGCCTGCCGTGCGTAGTGATATCCCGGTCTTCGTCGGTTCAAGTAAAGATCCGAAAGCGGGCGGTACGCTGGTGTGCAAGAAAACCGAAAATCCACCGCTGTTCCGCGCGCTGGCCCTGCGCCGTAAGCAAACGCTGGTTACGCTGCACAGCCATAATATGCTGCACTCGCGCGGCTTCCTGGCGGAAGTGTTTGGCATCCTGGCGCGTCATAACATCTCCGTGGATCTGATCACCACCTCCGAAGTGAGTATCGCACTGACGCTGGACACCACCGGTTCAACCTCAACGGGTGACACCCTGCTGACGCAGTCGCTGCTGATTGAGCTGTCAGAACTGTGCCGCGTGGAAGTAGAAGAAAACCTGGCGCTGGTAGCCATCATCGGCAATAAGCTGTCGCGCGCGTGTGGCGTGGGCAAAGAGGTCTTCGGTGTGCTCGACCCGTTCAATATCCGCATGATTTGCTACGGTGCCTCCAGCTACAACCTCTGCTTCCTGGTGCCTGCTGAACAGGCTGAACAGGTGGTGCAGAAACTTCATCAGAATTTGTTTGAATAAAATTCGTTAGCACGATAAACAATATCTATAAGCCGGGCACAGACCCGGCTTTTTTATAACTAAACAACACGACAATACTGCAAGGAATATCTATGTTATCCGCCATCACCCGGCTGTTCCCGTTATGGGCGCTGCTGCTCTCCATACTCGCGTATTACACCCCCACTACGTTCACGGGCATTGGTCCGTGGGTGACCACGTTGCTGATGCTGATTATGTTCGGCATGGGTGTGCATCTAAAAATCGACGACTTTAAACGCGTGCTCTCGCGCCCGGCTCCGGTTGCTGCAGGGATTTTCCTGCACTACCTGGTGATGCCCCTTGCGGCCTGGCTGCTGGCAATGGCCTTTAAGATGCCACCCGACCTCTCCGCCGGGATGGTGCTGGTGGGCAGCGTGGCCAGCGGAACCGCCTCCAATGTCATGATCTATCTGGCAAAAGGCGATGTGGCGCTCTCCGTGACCATCTCTTCGGTATCCACGCTGGTGGGTGTGATTGCCACGCCGCTGCTAACACGCCTGTACGTTGACGCCCATATTCAGGTGGACGTGATGGGAATGCTGCTGAGCATTTTGCAAATCGTGGTGATTCCGATCGCGTTGGGCCTTGTTATTCACCACCTGTTCCCGCGCGTGGTAAAAGCCGTTGAGCCCTATCTGCCTGCGTTTTCGATGGTCTGTATTCTGGCCATCATCAGCGCCGTGGTGGCCGGTTCTGCGTCGCACATTGCATCCGTGGGCTTTGTCGTGATTATCGCGATAGTGTTGCATAACACCATTGGCCTGCTGGGCGGATACTGGGGCGGGAAACTGTTTGGCTTCGATGAATCAACCTGCCGGACGCTGGCAATTGAGGTAGGAATGCAGAACTCCGGTCTGGCAGCGGCACTCGGGAAAATTTACTTCTCGCCGCTGGCGGCTCTGCCTGGTGCGCTCTTCTCGGTCTGGCATAACCTGTCCGGTTCGCTGCTGGCGGGATACTGGTCCGGCAAACCGATAGAAGAAAAACCACAGAAAACAGACGAATATCGTCTTTAACAGTCGGGTGGCGCTACGCTAACCCGACCTACACTCTCCGCACGCGCAAGCCGGGGAAAAAAGGGGCTTAACGCCCCTTCTTTTTACGTCCCGGTTGCGTAAAGCGTTTACCCGCGGGCTTGCCTCGCCCTTTCTCTTCCGACTGCGGTGCTTTCACGACCGGGCGTTTAATCGCCTGAGTTTTCGGTTTGGCTTTGGCCTTCGGCTTTGCTTCAGACGAGGAGTTCTCGATAAGTTTGAACAGCTCAATCAGCTCGTCGTCCGTTAAGTCACGCCACTCGCCCAGCGGGATACCGGACAGGCTGACGTTCATGATGCGCGTGCGTTCCAGCTTCGTCACTTCATAACCGAAGTATTCGCACATACGGCGGATCTGACGATTCAGGCCCTGCACCAGGGTAATGCGGAACGCGAACGGCGCTTCTTTCTTCACCTTACACTTTTTCGTGACGGTACCGAGGATGGGTACACCGGCGCCCATGCCGCGAATAAATTCGTCCGTGACCGGCTTATTCACCGTCACGATATACTCTTTCTCGTGGTCATTCCCGGCACGCAGAATCTTATTCACCAGATCGCCGTGGTTAGTGAGGAAAATCAGCCCCTGCGAGTCTTTATCCAGACGGCCAATCGGGAAGATACGGCTACTGTGGTTAACAAAATCAACGATGTTGTCCCGCTCGCCATCTTCTGTGGTGCTGACAATCCCAACCGGTTTATTCAACGCGATAAACACCAGGTCTTCTGCATCACGCGGTTCGATGAGCTGACCATTCACTTTGACCACGTCGCCAGGCATCACCTGGTCACCAATAGTGGCGCGTTTGCCGTTGAGGAACACATTACCTTGTTCGATGTAACGGTCCGCCTCGCGACGTGAGCAGATCCCGCTCTCGCTAATGTATTTGTTTAATCGGATTGATTGAGTTGGCAGCATAGTTTCTCCTGTGAAGGCGAAATATACCTTAGGTCTGGGCAGGAAAAAAAGATTAGCCGACGGTAACTGAGACGGGTTTTTTAGTTTGCGAGACACTTTCAGGATTTAGCGTCAGGCCATTTATCCTTGAGCTAACTCCTTTTAGCTTTACTCCCCACATACATTTATTTGTAGTTTATAAATCACAGGGAGTAATATGAAGGAGATCGTTCAGACAGAATCCTTCCGACGCTGGGAGCAAAATTTAAAAGATCGGCGAGCAAGGACCATTATCGCGTCCCGCCTCTTTCGGTTGGCAAATGGCTTAGCGGGCGACATAAAACCCGTGGGGGAAGGTATATGCGAGCTGAGGATCCACTTTGGTCCGGGCTACAGAATCTATTTTAAAGACCAGGGCAATTGCATCATCGTGCTGTTGTGTGGTGGTGACAAAAGCAGCCAGGCCAGAGACATACTTATGGCAAAAATGCTGAGCAATGTATCCCAATGGCAGGAGTGAATGAGCATGCATAAATTAACACCCTACGATCCAGCCATCGCGTTGGTAGATGATGAGGAAATAGCCGTGTTTATGGCTGATGCATTAGAAACCGGTGACTCAGCGTATATTGCTAAAGCTTTGGGCGTCATCGCGCGAGCGAAAGGGATGTCGACCATTTCACAGCAAACTGGCCTGTCACGAGAACAACTGTACCGATCATTTAGTGATAAGGGGAACCCAACGCTTAAAACCACGCTGGCGGTCATGAAAGCATTGGGTCTTGGGCTCACAATCAAACCCGCCGGGGATTAATACTCATCCCGCTCGTCATCTTCATCCGGCTGTTCCATCACGCTGTACGCCACCGCACAGAACAATGAGTTAAGGCGTTTCATATCCCCCAGTAGCCCCAGGTGCAGGGAGCTGGTTTCGATACTCTGCACGTTCTGCTGGTGCAGACGTTCAACGTGGGCGTGCGAGTAGCGGCGGTTGAGGATACGGAAGCGATGCTTGTTGCGGCGCAGACGGCGTGCGCTCGGCACATCGCTTGAGAAGAAGACCAGCATCGCCAGCTTCAGGTTGCTCAAAAGTTGTTCGTGCAGGGCTTCCAGCTCCTTCAGCCCTTCGACGGAGAACGCGCGGCGGGCGGCCAGAGATTTGTCAGCAATTTCACTGCCCATCCGCTCCACAATATCCGAAGCCTGCTCAAGGTTAAGCGACATCTCTATGATTTCCGCCCAGCGGCGGGACTCCTCTTCCGCCAGTTCATCCTGGGGGATGCGCGCCAGATAGAGCTTGATAGCGGTATAGAGCACGTTGATATCATCCGCCAGCCGGCGCAGCTCTTTCTCTTCCCGCGGCTCGCCGTGCATCACCTTTTGCAGGCCTTCGAGCATGGTTTCCATGGCATCACCCATGCGCAGCGTCTCGCGGGCGGCATTGGCCAGCGCCAGCGCAGGAGTATCCAGCGCGGAGGTATCCAGATGCTTCGGTTTCAGGCGCGCATCCAGCTCCGGTTCATCGCGTATAAGCCGTTCGCAGAAGCGCGCCATCGGTTCAGCAAACGGCACCATCGCCAGGCAACGCACCAGGTTGTAGAAGACGTGGAAGTAGATCACCAGCTCTGCCTTCGGCAGAGAGAGGTTGTCCATCAGGTTCGCCAGTGGGTGCACAAACGGCAGAATAATCAGGCTGCCCACCAGCTTAAACAGCAGACTGCCGAGCGCCACGCGGCGGGCGGCAGCATTGGCAGCGCTGTTATTGAGCATCGCCAGCAGGCCCGAGCCGAGGTTAGCCCCGATCACCAGACACAGTGCGACCGGGAAGGAGATCGCCCCTGCGGCGGTGAGCGTGGCCGTCAGCAGCACCGCCGCCAGGCTGGAGTAACTGACAATGGCAAACACCGCGCCGATGAGCGCATCCAGCATAATATCGCCGGTTAACGAGGCGAAGATAACCTGCACGCCGTTGGCTTCGGTAATGGGCGTGACCGCCTGCACAATCAGCTCCAGCGCCAGCAGAATCAGCCCGAGGCCAATCCCCACGCGTCCAAGCTGACCAGCGCGCGTCTGCTTACGCCCAAGGAAAAAGATGACCCCGATAAATATCAGCAGCGGCGACAGCCAGGAGAGATCGAAAGTCAGGATACGTGCCATTAGCGCGGTACCCACGTCAGCGCCCAGCACAATAACCAGTGCAGGGGCCAGCGCCACCAGATCCTGAGCGACAAACGATGTCACGAGCAATGTGGTCGCATTACTGCTCTGAACCAGCGCCGTTACGCCAATGCCCGCGCAGAAGGCGAGCGGTTTCTTCTCCACGCTGCTGCTGAGAACAGTACGTAAACGTGCGCCAAATACGCGCATCACGCCGGTACGGACAATATGGGTGCCCCAGACCAGCAGTGCGACTGCCGAGAGCAGATGTAACAGGGTCAGCACGGAAGGTTATCCTCCTTATCGTTATTCGTTTTCCTTAGGTCAGTATAAGGGTTTAAACGTAAGAAAGAGACAGGGCGCTCAATGAGCGCCCTGTTAGTTGTAAGGAAAAGTGACGTCAGTCGGCGTCGTAGCCGAGATTCGGCGCTAACCAACGCTCCACTTCTGAGACGCTCATGCCTTTACGCAGTGCATAATCTTCAATCTGATCGCGCTGCAGCTGCGCCACGGCAAAGTATTTGCTGTCCGGATGACTGAAGTACCAGCCGGATACCGATGCCCCAGGCCACATCGCGAAAGATTCGGTCAGTTTCATTCCGGTATGGGCCTCAACGTCCAGCAGCTGCCAGATGGTGCCCTTTTCGGTATGTTCCGGACAGGCCGGGTAGCCGGGTGCCGGGCGGATCCCCTGGTAGTTTTCGCGGATCAGCTCCTCATTGCTGAGATTTTCATTCGCCGCATAGCCCCAGTAAACCTTGCGTACGCGCTCATGCAGATACTCTGCGAACGCTTCCGCCAGACGATCGGCAATCGCTTTGACCATGATTTTGTTGTAATCATCGTGCTGCGCTTCAAAGGCATCCGCCAGGGCGTCCTCTTCCAGACCGCCGGTCACGGCGAAGGCACCGATGTAGTCGGCTTTACCACTCAGCTTCGGCGCAACAAAATCGGCCAGACAGTAGTTGGCAAACCCGACCTTTTCGGTTTGCTGGCGCAGGTGATGGCTTACGGTCAGCACGTGAGTGCGCGTCTCATCGCGATAAATTTCGATGTCGTCCCCCACGCGGTTAGCCGGGAACAGCCCCACCACGCCGCGCGGGTTAAGGGCTTTCTCGGCGCTGAGTTTGTCGAGCATGTCGTTAGCGTCTTTAAACAGGCGCTTCGCCTCTTCGCCGACAACCTCATCTTCCAGGATGCGCGGATATTTGCCCGCCAGCGACCAGGTCATAAAGAATGGTGTCCAGTCGATGTAGTTGCGCAGCGTTTCGATGCTGGCGGTCACCTCCTGCACGCCCAGGCGATGGGCAACCGGCGGCGTATAGCTCGCCCAGTCAAACGCCAGATCGTTATCGCGCGCCGCCTGAAGTGTCACCGGTGGGGTGCGCGGTTTCTTGCGGGCATGCTGAATGCGGACGGTTTCGTACTCTTTGCGGGTCCGGGCCACAAAGTCATCGCGCTGGGTGTCGGAGAGCAGCGCTGAGACCACGCCCACGGTGCGCGAGGCGTTCTGAACATAGACCGTCGGGCCGCTGTAGTTCTGCTCAATCTTCACCGCAGTATGCGCTTTTGAGGTGGTCGCCCCGCCAATCAGCAGCGGAATGGTGAAGCCCTGACGCTCCATCTCTTTCGCCACGTTAACCATCTCGTCGAGCGACGGGGTAATCAGCCCGGAAAGGCCAATCAGGTCAGCATTGACTTCGCGCGCGGTCCTGAGGATTTTATCCGCCGGCACCATTACGCCAAGGTCAATAATCTCGTAGTTATTGCACTGCAGCACCACACCGACGATGTTCTTTCCGATGTCATGCACGTCGCCCTTCACGGTGGCGATAACCATTTTACCGTTGCTGGAGCCCTGCTCTTTGCTGGCTTCGATGAACGGCTCCAGATACGCCACGGCCTGCTTCATTACGCGCGCGGACTTGACCACCTGCGGCAGGAACATCTTGCCCTCGCCGAACAGATCGCCCACCACGTTCATGCCGTCCATCAGCGGCCCTTCGATAACCTCGATGGGCCGGGCGGCCTGCTGGCGCGCCTCTTCGGTATCCTGCTCGATAAATTCGGTGATGCCTTTTACCAGCGAATATTCCAGCCGCTTCTTGACATCCCAGCTACGCCACTCGGCCTGCTGGACGTTGGCAGCGTCGTCCGATTTGCTGCCGCGGTATTTTTCTGCCAGATCGAGCAGCCGCTCGGTGGCGTCGTCACGGCGGTTGAGGATCACATCTTCCACCGCGTCGCGCAGCTCTGCGGGCAGATCGTCATAAATAGCCAGCTGTCCGGCGTTGACGATCCCCATGTCCATCCCGTTGCGGATGGCGTAGTAGAGGAATACGGCGTGGATCGCTTCACGTACCGGGTCGTTGCCGCGGAACGAGAACGACACGTTCGAGACGCCGCCGGAGATCAGCGCATGCGGCAGCTCACGTTTGATGTCTTCACACGCGCCGATAAAGTCCTGGGCGTAGTTATTGTGCTCTTCAATCCCGGTGGCGACGGCGAAGATGTTCGGGTCAAAGATGATGTCTTCCGGCGGGAAGCCCACCTCTTCGGTCAGGATCTTGTACGCACGGCGGCAAATCTCAATTTTGCGCTCGCGGGTGTCCGCCTGGCCCACTTCATCAAAGGCCATCACCACCACGGCCGCGCCGTAGCGGCGCACCATCTTCGCGTGGTGAATAAAGATATCGACCCCTTCTTTCATTGAGATGGAGTTGACGATACCTTTGCCCTGAATGCACTTCAGCCCTTTTTCGATCACTTCCCATTTGGAGGAGTCAATCATGATCGGCACGCGAGCAATATCCGGCTCGCCGGCGATCAGGTTGAGGAAACGTACCATCGCCGCCTCGGCGTCGAGCATCCCCTCATCCATGTTGATGTCGATGATCTGCGCGCCGCTTTCTACCTGCTGGCGGGCAACGTCCAGCGCTTCGCTGTACTTCTCTTCTTTGATCAGGCGTTTGAATTTCGCGGAACCGGTGACGTTGGTACGTTCCCCAACGTTCACAAACAGGCTGTCGTCACCGATGGTCAACGGCTCAAGGCCGGAGAGACGGCAGGCAACCGGCAGCTCTGGCAGTTTACGCGGCGGCAGACCGGCCACGGCATTGCTCATGGCGGTGATGTGCTCCGGCGTGGTACCGCAGCAGCCGCCAACGATATTCAGGAAACCGGATTCGGCCCATTCGCGGATCTGCGCCGCCATGGTGTCTGCATCCAGATCATATTCGCCAAAGGCGTTTGGCAGACCGGCGTTCGGGTGTGCGGTGACGTAGCATTCCGCAATGCGTGACAGTTCCTGCACATACTGGCGCAGCTCATCCGGACCCAGCGCGCAGTTCAGGCCGAAGGAGAGCGCTTCCGCATGGCGCAAGGAGTTATAAAACGCTTCGGTGGTCTGCCCGGACAAGGTACGGCCAGAGGCATCGGTAATGGTGCCGGAAATCATGATTGGCAGCTCGACGCCCAGCGCCTCGAACTCCTCTTTCACCGCGTAAATCGCGGCTTTGGCATTGAGGGTATCGAAAACCGTTTCAATCAGGATCAGGTCGGAACCGCCTTCCACCAGCGCTTTGGTTGATTCACGGTAGGCTGCCACCAGCTGGTCAAAGGTGATGTTACGAAACGCCGGGTCGTTTACGTCCGGTGAAATAGAGGCGGTGCGGTTGGTTGGGCCCAGCACCCCGGCAACGTAGCGCGGTTTATCCGGCGTGCGCGCCGTCCACGCGTCGGCACAGGCGCGGGCGAGCTTCGCCGCCTCATAGTTTATCTCCGCCGACAGGGATTCCATCTGGTAATCCGCCATGGCGATGGTTGTCGAGTTGAAGGTGTTGGTTTCAACGATATCCGCACCCGCTTCGAAGTAGGCGTTGTGGATATCCGCAATCACCTGCGGTTTGCTTAATACCAGCAGGTCATTGTTACCTTTGAGATCGCATGGCCAGTCCGCAAAACGTTCGCCACGGAAATCGTCTTCACTGAGGCGATAGCTCTGGATCATGGTGCCCATGCCGCCGTCCAGCACCAGAATTCGTTCATTTAACTGCGCACGCAGTTGCTCTACTTTGCTGCTCACACTTGCTCCCGACAACGCTCAACCAGGCCAAAAGGCTGCGGTCCATACTGGCACAATCTTGCAGGGTGGAAAAGTCACACGGCGGTAACATGAGACATGTTCACTATCACTCATCCGATCAGTCAGGATAACGGTTGCAAAATCACCAAATAAAACGAAAATGATTTCCACGATACAGAAAAAGGAGATCGTCATGGTCACGACCGTTCCCGCGAAACGCGGCAGAAAACCTGCTGCCACCCCCGCCGCACAACAGGGCGGACAGGTTCAATCGCTTACACGCGGTTTGAAGCTGCTGGAATGGATAGCCGAGTCGCACAGCAGCGTGGCCCTGACGGAGCTGGCCCAACAGGCCGGTTTGCCGAACTCCACTACGCACAGGCTGCTGACCACCATGCAACAGCTTGGCTTTGTGCGTCAGGTTGGCGAGCTGGGGCACTGGGCAGTCGGCGCCCATGCGTTCATCGTCGGCAGCAGCTTCCTGCAAAGCCGCAACCTGCTGGCGATTGTGCATCCTATCCTGCGCAAATTAATGGAAGAGTCGGGCGAGACCGTGAATCTGGCCGTGCTCGACCAGAGCGACCATCAGGCGATCATCATTGACCAGGTACAGTGTACCCAGCTGATGCGTATGTCAGCCCCCATTGGCGGTAAGCTGCCGATGCACGCGTCCGGCGCGGGGAAAGCCTTTCTGTCGCAGCTGAGCGAGGAACAGGTGACGGGGCTGCTGCACCGTAAAGGGTTGCACGCCTATACCCACGCCACGCTGGTTTCACCGGTGCATCTGAAAGAAGATCTGGCGTTGACCCGTAAGCGCGGCTATTCGTTTGACGACGAAGAGCACGCCCTGGGCCTGCGCTGCATTGCGGCCTGTATCTTTGACGAGCATCGCGAACCGTTTGCCGCCATCTCCATCTCGGGGCCGATTTCACGTATGACCGACGATCGCGTCACCGAGCTGGGTGCGCTGGTGATTAAGGCGGCGAAAGAGGTCACCCTGGCGTATGGTGGGATTCGCTAGGATTGAGTGCGGTCTGTTGCCCTCACCCCGGCCCTCTCCCACAGGGAGAGGGAAAAAACATGATGCCCTTACCCTGCGGGAGAGGGAGAAAACCGGATGCAAAACCGCTGCTTACGACGGTAGGCGTACACATCTTCCACATGCCCGTTTTTGATCCGCGTTTGCAGCCCGCGCCAGTAGCTGGCACGAAACAGATCGGCATGCATCTCTTCAAACAATGGCCCAATACGCGGGTCGGCGCACAGCCAGTGGCGAAACTCCTCGGGAAAGACATCGCCCGGTGAGACGCTGTACCAAGGTTCACCGGAAAGCTCATCTTCCGGGTAGCGGGGCGGTGGGATATCGCGGAAGTTCACCTCGGTCATGTAGCAAATTTCATCGTAATCATAGAACACTACCCGCCCGTGTCGGGTCACGCCGAAGTTTTTAAACAGCATGTCGCCGGGGAAGATATTGGCGGCGGCAAGCTGACGAATCGCGTTGCCGTACTCTTCAATGGCATCTTTTAAAGCCTGACCGTCGGCCTGTTCCAGCCAGATATTCAGCGGCACCATACGGCGCTCGATATACAGATGGCTAATCGCTATTTTGTCGCCCAGATCGGTGATTTTTGCCGGTGCTTCCTGCAGTAATAGGGCCATTAAAGCCGGATCGATCTGCCGCTTATCCAGCACAAAATTTTCAAACTCCTGCGTATCCGCCATACGTCCGACGCGATCGTGTTCTTTCACCAGCTGATAGCAGGCACGAACATGCGCTGCGGTCATCTCTTTCTGCGGCGCGAATGTATCTTTGATGACCTTAAACACCCGGTCAAACCCCGGCAGCGTAAAGACCAGCATCACCATGCCGCGAATGCCGGGCGCTTCGATAAATTGCTCATCGGCGGTGGTGACATAACGCAAATACTCCCGGTAGCTTTCCGTTTTGGCATGCTTTTGACAGCCAATCGCCATATACAGCTCGGCGGTGGTTTTGCCCGGCAGGATCTCGCGCAGCCACTCCACCAGGGCGGCAGGCAGCGGAGCGTAGACCATAAAATAGGAGCGGGCGAAGCCAAACACAATGCTGGCCTCAGCGCTGGTGGTCAGGCAGGTATCGACAAACAGTTCCCCGTCATCGGTACGGTGTATGGGCAGCAGAAACGGCACGGTGGCGGAGGGCGTCACGAGCTTGCCCACCAGCCATGCGGCTTTATTGCGGTAGAAAAGCTCGTTGGCGACCTGCAAATGGCAGTGGCTGAGAGCCTCTTCGCCAAAGGATTCGTGGAGATGGGCGATGATAAAGCCAATATCGCGGGCTTTATTCTCCCACGGCAAACGCAGCGGTAAATCTGTTAACACGCGGTGCAGGAGCTTCTCCCAGCCGTGGTCGGGGAAAAAATCCTTCGCCAGCGGGCGCGGAATGGTGCGAAAACGGCGCTCCGGCTGGGAGCTAAAAATAAATAACCGCTCAGGAGATAATGAGCGGTGGTCAAATAACCGGCAATACACGGAGTTGAAAAAGCTCTCCGCAATCTCGAAGCGCGGGTAGTCTGGCAACAAATGGGTGTAGTGCTCCTTAACGCGCAGTAAAAATGCCGCGTCAGGGCTTTTACCGTCGGTAATGCAGCGCAGTTGTTCCACCACCAGACCCACGTGATGATCGTAGAGGTGAATACGCTGCTTCATGGCCTGCTGGACCGCATGCCAGTCGGCGTGCTCAAAGCGCTGCTGCGCGCCGGAGGTGACTTCCAGAAAACGACCATACTGGGCATCGAAGCCCTGCAAAATAGTCTGTGCAATCAGTAATTCCAGACCACGCGACATAGATTCCCCCTCACCCCAACCCTCTCCCCAGAGGGGAGAGGGGGAAAAGATTAGAACTGTGCTTCTTCTGTTGACCCCGTTAAGGCAGTGACGGAGGAGGCGCCGCCCTGAATAATCGTGGTCACATTATCAAAGTAGCCGGTTCCCACCTCCTGCTGATGAGAAACAAAGGTATAGCCCTCTTTACCCGCGGCAAACTCCGGCTGCTGCACTTTCTCAACATAGTGCTTCATGCCTTCGCCCTGCGCGTAGGCGTGCGCCAGGTCGAACATGTTGAACCACATGCTGTGGATCCCCGCCAGGGTGATGAACTGATACTTGTAGCCCATCTCTGACAGCTGCTGCTGGAAGCTGGCGATGGTTTTATCGTCCAGATTCTTCTGCCAGTTGAAGGACGGCGAGCAATTATAGGCCAGCAGTTTGCCCGGGTATTTGGCGTGGATAGCATCGGCAAAGCGTTTTGCCAGCGCCAGGTCCGGCGTGGAGGTTTCGCACCAGACCAGATCCGCGTACGGTGCATACGCCAGGCCACGGCTGATGGCCTGCTCAATGCCAGCATGGGTACGATAGAATCCTTCGCTGGTGCGCTCGCCGGTAATGAACTCGCTGTCGTATGGATCGCAGTCAGAGGTGATCAGGTCAGCCGCGTCCGCGTCGGTACGGGCAATCACCAGCGTCGGCACGCCGAGCACGTCAGCGGCAAGACGCGCAGCAACCAGTTTCTGAATCGCTTCCTGGGTCGGGACCAGCACTTTGCCGCCCATGTGTCCGCATTTCTTCACCGAGGCCAGCTGATCTTCGAAGTGTACGGCCGCTGCACCGGCCTCAATCATCGATTTCATCAGCTCAAAGGCGTTCAGCACGCCGCCGAAACCGGCTTCTGCATCCGCGACGATCGGCAGGAAGTAGTCAATAAAGCGCGGATCGTTTGGCTCAATACCTGCCGCCCACTGGATCTGATCCGCACGGCGGAAGGTGTTGTTGATCCGATCCACCACCGACGGCACCGAGTTTGCCGGATAGAGCGACTGATCCGGATACATGCTGGAGGCCAGGTTGGCATCCGCCGCGACCTGCCAGCCGGAAAGATAAATGGCTTCGATACCGGCCTTCGCCTGCTGCAACGCCTGACCGCCGGTCAGTGCACCGAGGCTGTTGATGTAGCCCTTTTTGGAGCCGCCATGCAGCAGATGCCACATCTTCGCCGCGCCATTTTGCGCCAGCGTGCATTCCGGATTGACCGAGCCACGCAGTTTCACCACTTCCTCAGCGCTGTATGGGCGACGGATACCTTCCCAGCGCGGCTGTGTCCACTCTTTCTTCAGTTCTTCGATTTGTTGGGTACGGGTTTTCATGTGCAGATGCTCCATATTGTTATGTGGTGGATTTACGCAAGCAGGCGGTAGCCTGGCAGGGTGAGGAAGTCGATTAAGTCATCTGAGGTTGTGATTTGCTCCATCAGGCGGGCGGCATCATCAAAACGTCCGCTGCTGAAGCGGTGTTCGCCCAGCTCGTCCTGAATGACGCGCATCTCTTCGGCCAGCATCTGGCGGAACAGGGATTTGGTCACCGGCTTGCCGTTGCTGAGCGTTTTCTGATGGTGGATCCACTGCCAGATAGAGGTACGGGAGATTTCTGCCGTCGCCGCGTCTTCCATAAGACCGTAGATGGGCACACAGCCGTTACCGGAGATCCACGCTTCGATGTACTGCACGGCCACGCGGATATTGGCACGCATGCCCTCTTCCGTGCGTTCACCCGAGCACGGCGCCAGAAGTTGCTCTTCTGCGATTGGGGCATCGTCATCACGGGTGACAAACAGCTGGTTTTTGTTGTCGCCGAGCACGTGGTTAAAGACTTCCATTGCCGTATCGGCCAGACCCGGATGGGCGATCCACGTGCCGTCGTGACCGTTACGCGCTTCAAGCTCCTTGTCAGCTTTCACCTTGTTGAGCACCTGATTGTTACGCTCAGCGTCTTTGCTCGGAATAAAGGCCGCCATGCCGCCCATCGCAAAGGCACCGCGCTTGTGGCAGGTTTTAATCAGCAGGCGCGAGTAGGCGCTGAGGAACGGTTTATCCATGGTGACAACCTGGCGATCCGGCAGTACGCGATCGGGGTGGTTTTTCAACGTTTTGATATAGCTGAAGATGTAGTCCCAGCGTCCGCAGTTCAGACCTACAATGTGATCGCGCAGAGCGTGCAGGATTTCATGCATCTGGAATACGGCAGGCAGCGTTTCAATCAGCAGGGTGGCTTTAATGGTGCCACGCGGCAGGTTGAAGCGATCTTCCGCGTAGCTGAACACCTCACTCCACCAGGCCGCTTCCTGCCAGGCCTGGGTCTTAGGCAGGTAGAAATAGGGGCCACTGCCTTTTGCCAGCAGGTTTTTGTGGTTGTGGAAGAAATAGAGGGCAAAATCAAACAGGCTGCCCGGAATCGCTTCTCCGCGCCACGTGACGTGTTTTTCCGGCAGGTGCAGGCCGCGTACGCGGCAGATCAGAACCGCCGGATTGGGTTTCAGCTGATAAATTTTACCGGCTTCGTTGGTATAGCTGATGGTGCCATTAACGGCATCGCGCAGGTTGATCTGCCCGTCGATCACTTTACGCCAGTCCGGGGCCAGGGAGTCCTCAAAATCCGCCATAAAGACTTTAACGTTGGCGTTCATGGCGTTGATCACCATTTTGCGCTCTACCGGGCCAGTGATCTCAACGCGGCGATCCTGCAAATCTTCAGGGATGCCGCGGATTTTCCAGTCGCCGCGTCTAATGGAAGCGGTTTCCGAAATAAACCCAGGCAGCTTGCCATTATCAATTTCCTGCTGTTGATGAATGCGTGCAGCCAGCAGCTTATTGCGCTGCGGCGTAAAGCGGGTCACCAGTTCAGTCAGAAATTCAACCGCCTCAGCCGTCAAAATTTGCTGTTCTTGCTCGCCATACGGCTGGGTAAAGGCCAGTTCATCGACCGTCGTTGCCTGTTGAGTCATCACTCTGCTCCTCATCAAAGATCCAAATTCACATCCCCAATGCGAACGAAAGATCGTTGTGTAGTTTTCGCTCAGCAGAATTAAGACTATCTCTATTTTTTACAAAATCAAAAACAATTTCCATTTTAAATTCAATTTAACTTCAACTTATTGATTAATATGAATTTAAAGTTTTAATGCATGTTGAGTTGAATTTCGGAAATAAAAAAGGCACCCGTAGGTGCCTGATGTGAATAGCTGAAACGCTTTAGGATCGTTTTATGCAGAAGATTACTCCAGCGTCGGATTCATGTGACGCAGATCGTATGGCGTTATCTGGTAGACGTAATAGTTGAGCCAGTTAGTAAACAGCAAATTCCCGTGACTGCGCCAGGTGGCTCGCGGTTTGTTCTGAGGATCGTTTTTCGGGAAGTAGTTATACGGCACATCCGGATTGAGACCCGCTTCGACATCACGGAAATACTCTGCCGCGAGGGTGTGTGGATCGTATTCAGGATGCCCGGTTACAAAGGCAATACGCTTATCTTTGCTGGCAAACAAGTAAGCATCGCCATCTTCTGTTTCGGCCAGGATCTCCAGATCGGTGTAGTCGCGAATCAGCTGCGCCGGGAAATCGGCGTAGCGCGAATGCGGGGCCAGGAACGAATCATCAAACCCGCGTGTCAGCAAGGCATGAGGGTGAAGAATGTGGTGTTCGTATACGCCGGAGAGTTTTTCGGTACGGGTTTGTTTGGGGATGCCGTAGAGGATATTCAGCGCAGCTTGTACTGCCCAACAGACAAACAGCGTGGACGTGACGTGATCTTTTGCCCACTCCAGTACCTGTTTGATCTGCGGCCAGTAGGCGACATCATTAAATTCTACCAGGCCCAGCGGCGCACCAGTGACAATCAGTCCGTCGAAGTTTTCCTCGCGGATATCGTCGAAGTTACAGTAGAAGTTATTCAGATGCTCAGAAGGCGTGTTACGCGACTCACGGGCATCGATCCGCAGCAGCTGAATATCCACCTGAAGCGGAGAGTTCGAAAGCAGGCGCAGGAACTGATTCTCTGTTTCGATCTTTTTCGGCATCAGATTAAGAATGAGCACCTTCAGGGGGCGAATTTCCTGACCTGTCGCGCGTGAAGTGGTCATCACAAAGACGTTTTCTTCACGTAAGAAATTGACGGCTGGTAGCTCGTCCTGCACCCGAATCGGCATAACCTTGTATCCTCACAGCATACGTATAAACGTTTAGACATCCAGACAGCCAACGATACCCAGAATTGGTGTGAATGTCGAGTCTGCAAGCTAAAGGTGAGAAAGTTTCAAGGAGAGGGAGAAAACAAAAGCAAAAAACCCCGCACCTTACGGTACGGGGTTCTTCTTATTTGATGCCTGGCAGTTCCCTACTCTCACATGGGGAGACCCCACACTACCATCGGCGCTACGGCGTTTCACTTCTGAGT